>CAMYNO010000110.1 GCA_947259815.1 uncultured Parvularculaceae bacterium | reverse complement strand
TTCGGTAAGTAAAATTTCTTGTTCCATTTTCCAGCCGTTCATCGAACTCCGCCGAAAGGGTGCAATATCCGCGCCGACGCCTGCGACCCGAGCCGAATTAACCCTGTAAGCGCCCGCGCCCGTTCGAAATTTGTCTGAAACAGCCACGCTGCGCGGTTAACTTTTGCCGGGCGCCAAACCTTCAAGCATGCGCCGTCATTCGGCCTTGTTGCAATGTCAATTCTCCCATCGGGGCGCGAATGATACGAAAGAGAACGCAAAATGCGGACGCGCTTTTCCCTTTCCGGCCTCAGCCGCGACCCGCGCCATTATCAGATTGCAACGCTTTCAGGCTTGCTCTGTTTTGGATGGTTAACCGGCGCGTTCGAGATTGGCTCACATCAATTTGCCGCTGTGGTTCTCGCAGCTTGCGCAACGCAGGCAATCGGCTCCTTCCTTATTGCAACGAAGGTCGATCTGCGCAGCGCTATAGTTACAGCGCTTTCGCTGTCGTTGTTATTGCGGGCCGACGCCGCCTGGCCTCTCGCCCTCGCGGCGATTATCGCCATCGGCTCAAAATTTTCGTTACGCCTTTATGGCAAGCATATTTTCAATCCCGCGAACTTCGCCATCGCCGCCATGGTGCTGGCGACCGACATTGTGTGGACAACGCCGGGGCAATGGGGCGCAGCGATATGGTTTGCGGCGTTGCTCGCCGGCGCGGGAATGTTCGTTACCTATCGCGCTGCGCGCTTTGACGTACCGCTGATATTTCTCGGCGTTTTTGCAGCGATACTTTTCGCCCGCGCCCTCTGGCTCGGCGATCCGTTGTCGATACCGGTCCTGCGGCTGCAGAACGGCGCACTCATTCTGTTCGCCTTTTTCATGATCTCAGACCCCAAGACAACGCCTGATGGATCGATCGCGCGCGCCGCCTTCGCCACTGGCGCGGCCATCATCGCCTATGTCCTGATGTGGCACTTCTTCATCGCCGACGGGCTTTTCTACGCCCTCATCATCATGTGCGCGGTGCGTCCGCTGCTCGAATGGGCGGACCCGGCGCCGCATTACCGCTGGGGCGATCCGGTGCGGGCGCCGCCATTCCTCAAGCGCCTGAAAGCGCGGCGGGCGCCAGCGCAACCTCATCCCGCCCCAGCAGAATAGCCCAATTAGAAATTCCAAGGACACCAACATGAACCGTTCACTAAAAAAAACCCTTCTCGCCGCGTTTGCCGGCGTTTCCGCGATTGCCCTCACCGGCGGCGCCGTTGCCTTTTGCGGCTTCTACGTCGCCAAGGCCGACACGAAACTGTTCAACAAGGCCTCGAAGGTCGCGATCATGCGCGACGACGACAGGACCGTCATAACCATGGCCAATGATTATCAGGGCGAATTGGAGGAATTCGCCATGGTGATCCCCGTGCCCGTGGTGCTGCAGGAAGAACAGATCCACGTCACGGATAACGCCATCATCGATCACCTTGACGCCTATACCGCGCCGCGTCTTGTAGAATATTTCGATGAAGACCCTTGCGTTGTGTATGAAAAACGCGAATTGGCCATGGCGGCGCCGACAGCGGCGGTCATGGAAGATTCCGCCGACCGTGTTCGCGACGGCCTCGGTGTGACGGTGGAGGCGGAATATACGGTCGGGGAATACGATATTCAGATCCTTTCCGCCGATCAGTCCGACGGCCTCGCCACGTGGCTAATACAAAACGGATACAAATTACCGGCGGGCGCAGAATCCGTTCTCGGCAGTTACATCAAACAGAACACCAAGTTTTTTGTCGCCAAGGTCAATCTTGAGGAGCAATCGCAAACCGGCCTGAAATATCTGCGCCCGTTACAGATCGCATTTGAGAGCCCGCGATTCATGCTGCCGATCCGGCTTGGCACGGTCAACGCCGACGGCAAACAGGAACTGTTCGTATTCGCCCTTACCCGTTCCGGGCGCATCGAGACGACGAATTACCGCACCGTCAAATTGCCGACCGGTTCGGAAATTCCGACCTATGTGAAAGCGGAGTTCGGCGATTTTTATAAAGACATGTTCAATACCCAGGTTGAGAAGGAAAACGAGCGCGCCGTCTTTCTTGAATATGCCTGGGACATGAACTGGTGCGACCCCTGCGCCGCCGACCCGTTAAGTACGGGTGAGCTGCGCGAATTGGGCGTTTACTGGATCGATGGCGAGAACAGCATTCTACCCCGCCGGCCGGGGCCGCAAGCACAGGACGTCTTCGTGACCCGGCTTCACGTTTCCTACGACGCCAAGACCTTTCCCGAGGATTTGATGTTCAAGGAGACCGGCGATCGCTCCAATTATCAGGGGCGCTATGTTCTGCGCCATCCATGGCAGGGCGGCTCGTCATGCGACGCGGCATCCCGATACAAGGCGGCCCTGCCCAAGCGATTTGAGAAGGAAGCGCAGACCCTTGCAAACCTTACGGGTTGGGACATTGACGACATTCGCGAAAAGATGGGCGAAAGCGGTCAGTCCTTCGAAGAACCGGAAAAAGATCCTTGGTGGAAGCGTATCTGGGGCGATGACGACAACAAGGGCTGACCCCGCACCAGTGTCTGAATCTGAGCGACCGCGTTCGATGTGGATCGCTCAGATTGCTTCCCTGACTTAGGCAGTGCGATATTGGACAATGGAGAGTAAATTCCCGTCCGGATCGCGGAACCATGCGACCCGCGAGCCGTCAGGGGTCTACACAATACCGCAGTCGTCATGGGGAAATCCCACAAACCGCTCAAAGCGCACGCCGCGTTCACAGAGTTCTCCTACAACCGTTTCCAGATTATCGACAGAGAACCCGGCAAGCGTATGTTCGGTTTCCGCCGTCGCAGGCACGGGCGATAGCCGCAGGTCGCCGCCGCCAACGTCAAACAAAAACGCGCCGTCCGACACGCCTTTCAATGGGAGGCCAAGCACGTTCTCATAAAACCTTCGCGCTTCCGCCATACGCGACGTCAAAATGATGGTTTGAAGTTTTGCCGTTGATAACATTCTTCGCTCCTTTTGTTTTGGCGACCCAACTCGCCACAAAAAGAACGAAGCAAAAGCGAACACGCGTATCGCTCTGCTCAGTCGGCAATGGCCACGCAACGCAGCCAAAGACAAAACGGACTGTATTCGTGAACGGCAAGGCGGTCAACGTCCGGTTGCCGCCGGTCTTGCCATCCGCCGGTCCCTTTCCCACATGATCAAATCTGCCTAACGTCGCGCCATGGCCAATGCCCTCACCCTCGCCCGAATCGCGCTGATCGTTCCCTTTATCGGATTATTCCTCACCAATGCGTCATGGAACATGACGGCGGCGTTTGCTGTCTTCGTTATTGCATCGCTTACCGACTTTCTCGACGGCCGGGTGGCGCGCGCGCGGGGCGAAGTCTCCGCCCTCGGCGCCGCCATTGATCCGCTCGCGGACAAGCTCCTGATCGCCGCCGCGCTCATCCTTCTGGTGCGCAATGGCGTCATCGCAGGCGCCGGCGTCATCGCGGTGATCGTAATCATCCTGCGCGAAATTCTGGTCAGCGGCTTGCGCGAGGCCGTGACCGCGCAAGGCGGCGCTCTCCCGGTCACCGGCCTGGCGAAATGGAAAACAGCGACGCAAATCGCCGCCGCGGGGCTGCTTCTGGCCGCCGCGCCACAGGGCCTTGTCGGCGCTGAGTTAAAGCCGTTCGCCGTCGGCGCCTTATGGCTGGCTGCTGTCCTTACATTCTGGACCGGAGCGGCTTATTCTCTACAAGCTGCACTATATCTGACGAGGCGAAACGAGAATTAGACGATGGCGGATGCTGCCCAGGAAATCCATGAAGACACCGGCCACATTCTTATCGTCGATGACGATGATCGCATCCGCTCGCTCCTCAAAAAATATCTGAGCGAAAATGGATACCGCACATCGGTCGCCAAAAGCGCTGATGAGGCGCGGCGCGTCATGGCCGGCGTCGACTTTGACGTGCTCGTCGTCGATGTGATGATGCCGGGCGAATCCGGTTTCGATTTCACCAAGGCTGTGCGCAGCGTTTCCAACGTGCCGATATTATTGCTTACCGCCCGCGGTCTTCCCGAAGATCGCATTGAGGGGCTGGAACGCGGCGCTGACGATTACCTTTCAAAACCGTTCGAACCGCGCGAGCTGTTGTTGCGCATAAATGCGTTGCTGCGGCGCGCCCGCTCGGCCGGCCTGAACAAACAGGAGCTGACCTTTGGCGGATGCAGTTTTGCGATTGGCCGCGGCGAATTGAGAAAAGGCGGCGAACTCGTCAAATTGACGGCGGGCGAGACCAGCCTGCTAAAAGCCCTCGCCAAAAAACCTGGCGAAGCGATCTCGCGGCAGGCGCTTGCCCTGCAAACCGACACCGCGATGGAACGGTCCGTCGATGTGCAAGTGACCCGTTTGCGAAAAAAGATCGAAGAAGACCCGCGCGCGCCGATCTATCTCCAGACCGTTCGCGGAATCGGCTATGTGTTGATGGCGGATTGACGCGATGTTTCGCCGTTATACGCCCAAAAGCCCATCCCAGCGCGTCTTGCTGATCGTTATCCTGCCAATCTTTTTGATGCAGGCTTTCGTCATCTACATCTTCTTCGACCGGCACTGGGATCGCGTGTCGGCAAATCTCTCCAACAACGTCGCCGGTCAAATCGCGCTTATCACCCGTCTTTATCAGGACGACCCCGACGAAGAGGCGCGCGAAAAGGTAATATCGCGGGCGCTCGACGATCTCGATGTGCAGGTGCGGTTCGAGGAAGGCAGTGAAATTCCGACCGACGATCTGTTGTCGCCATTCAATGTTTACAATGTCGTTTTGAACAACCGGCTGAAATCCCGGATCGACCATCCATATCGGTTCGACACCCAGAGCTGGCGCGATTATGTGGAAGTGCGCGTTCAACTCGATGAAGGCGTTTTGATCTTTCTCATTCTGCGCGAACGCGCCTTTGCGACCACCGGACCGATCTTCCTGTTCTACCTGTTCGGAACGTCGGTGCTGCTCGGCTGGGTCGCGACGGTTTTCATGCGCAACCAGGTTAAGTCGATCTTGCGGCTTGCCCATGCGGCGGAAGCCTTTGGCCGCGGCCGCGACGCCCCTGATTTCAGACCCGCCGGCGCCAACGAAGTACGCAAGGCGGGTTATGCGTTCATCGCCATGCGCGAGCGCATCAAGCGTCATCTTGACCAGCGCGCATCAATGCTTGCCGGCGTCAGCCATGATCTCAGAACGCCGCTGACGCGCATCAAGCTCGGCCTCGCCATGGAAAAGGATTCGCCCGAGATCGACGCCCTTCGCAATGATGTTCTCGAAATGGAGCGGATGGTCGAAGCCTATCTCGACTTCGCGCGAAGCGAGGCGGCGGACGAAGACCCGGAAACGCTGGATCTTTCCGAGATGCTGCAGGAGGTCGCCCGCAACGCAAGGCGCGCCGGCGGCGTCGTTCATCTGGCGGCGCCGGCAAAAGTAACAATCTCGGCGCGGCGCATAGCGCTCCAGCGCGCACTCGCCAATCTGATCAACAATGCCCTGCGCCATGGCAAGGCGGCATGGATCACGGCGACAGCGGACGACCGCCGCATTTGCATAGACGTTGACGATGACGGCCCCGGCGTTGACCCGGAAAATTACGAGGAAGTATTCAAGCCATTCACGCGGCTTGATGAAGCGCGCTCACTCAATGAAAGCGGCGTCGGCATGGGCCTGACGATTGTCCGCGACGTAGCGCGCTCCCATGGCGGGGACGTCATATTGTCAAATTCGCCCCATGGCGGCTTGCGCGCGCGTATTAACCTGCCGGTTTAACCGGCCAGTTCCCCTGCGCGCCGCGCAGCGGCGGCGACGGCGTCTTTCATCAGCTTACGAATGGCTTTCTCATCGCCATCAAGAATTTCCAGGGCCGCCGCGGTCGTGCCGCCGGGCGAAGTTACCGCCTTGCGAATTTCTCCTGCGCTGCGCCCGTCGGCGGCCATTAATGCGCCGGCGCCGGCAAGGGTCGCTTCGGCGAGACGCTTTGCTGTTTCTGGATCAAGCCCCACCGCCGCGCCTGCGTCCGCTAACGCCTCGGCGAGCAGGAAAAAGTAAGCCGGCCCGGAACCGGACACCGCCGTGACAAGGTCGATATCCTTTTCATGCTCCACCCAGACCGACAGGCCGACAGCGTCCATGAGCTTTTCGACGTTCTGTCGTTCCCCATCGCTGACACCGTCCGTTGCATACAGACCTGTGGCCCCCTTCCCGATGGCGGCCGGCAGGTTGGGCATTGCCCGCACAAATTTCTTTACGTTCGGCATCAGCGTCGAAAGCGTCGCGACGCTCGTTCCCGCCATAACCGAAAGCAGGACCGCTCCCTCTACCGCGTCGGCATAGCTTGGTAAGACCTTCGCCGCCATCTGCGGTTTGACCGCAACGACCACCACATCGAAGCCGCCCGCATCGGATGGATTGACCGGAACGCCATCGGTTTGCGCAAGTTGCACGATCTCCTCGGGCGCGCCCGGATCGAAAATTGCGGAAGATTTTACGTCGATCGAGCCTGCGCCGATCCAGCCGCGAAAGAGCGCGCCGCCCATGGCGCCGGCGCCGATCAGGGCAACAGAAGGTTTCTTTGTCATAACGCCAAGATTACGCCGAAACCGGCGAATAATGAAAGCAACGCGTATTAAGCGTTGCCGGCCGTTTCAAACAATGACGCTTTCAACGCATCATCGGGCTTTTTGCCGCCCCAGACGAGGAAATTAAACGCCGGATAAAACCGGTCGACCGCTTCCGCCGCCGCACGGATCAGCATCTCCGCCTGTCCCGCATCGAGACCGCCGGACGACGGCAGGATCGCAGCGTTGCGATAGACGATCGACTGATCCTCCGTCCACAAATCAAAATGTCCCGACCACAGACGCTCATTCACCATCGTAATAAGGCGGCTGGCGTCATCCTCTCGCCCGGCCGGCGCCTTCAAATCAATGGGAGCGCCCATCTGAAGTGTCGACAGATCCTCGCGCCAGGTGAACCACAGACCGATATCGCGCCAGACGCTGGGCAGCATGACGTGAATCTCGCTGTCGGCGACCCGTTCTTTTTCAAAATCGAGCTGGTCCGCGGCCGCTTCGATCGCGGCCATCGGATCGGCGACTTTCTCTGATTTCTGGAGTATCTCAAATGACATGCGCGAGGGCCCTCTTTCGACGTCGCGAAACGACGCCACAGCGTGAGTGACATGTCGCTGCGATTCGGAAGCCGGTGAAATGATTCTGTGAGTCTGGTTTTCCGCATGCCTGTTGGAGAAAATTCCTCGGGCGCGAGCGGTGTTCGCTAACGCCTCGTTAAGACTTTTTCTCCAGCGCGATGATTCGCGACTTCAGCGCCTCATTTTCCTCACGCGCCAGACGAGCCATATCGCGCACGGCTTCAAATTCCTCGCGCGTTACAAAATCCATATCCGCGATCAGCCGTTGCAGCTGGCTTTTCATGGCCGTCTCGGCCTCGCGCCTGACGCCATCGGCGGCGCCGGCGGCCTCTGTCATCAATTTGGCGATTTCGTCGAAAATGGCGCTTTGGGTTTGCATGGCGTTTTCCTCTCCCGCCCTATATAGGAGGCGGCGACCGCTGGTTACAGTCCGCCCCCGAATCCCGCGTTAATGCGCCGCAAGCAAGCTCATGACCATTTCATACCCACAAATCGATCCCATCGCCCTGCAACTCGGCCCTCTGCCGATCCGCTGGTAC
>CAMYNO010000109.1 GCA_947259815.1 uncultured Parvularculaceae bacterium | reverse complement strand
CTACTCATTTGCGCGTCGCGCCATGCTGGTTGGGCAATGGGTGATGCGCATTCCCGACGAACCGGATTTCATCGCGTTCAAACCGTTGAGAAAACAAAAAGGACTTGCGGTCGATATCGGCGCCAATGGGGGGCAATCGGCGATTGCGCTTTCGTTTCTATTGCCGCAATTTGAAATCCTATCCTTTGAACCGAACCCGGCATTGTGGCGCGATCTGGATTTCGTTGCACGCCTTATCGGAAAGCGTTTTCAATTTCGCAAGGCGGGGCTTGGACCGCGCGCGGACGCAATGACGCTTTACGTGCCGCAAATCGATGCGTTGCCGATCACGACCCGCGCCAGTCTTGAGCGCGCTTCGGCGGAAGAGCATTGTCAGCGGCTTGCGGAAGAACTTGGCGAGACACCGGATATACTGGAGACAAGCGTTGACATCATGCCGTTCGACAGTCTCGATCTGCACCCTGACATTATTAAGATTGATGTTGAGGGCTATGAATACGCCGTACTCGAAGGAATGACCGGTGTGTTGGAGCGTGACCAGCCAATTCTCCTGCTGGAGAGCAATAATAATGACGATGCGTGTCAGGCGCTGCTTGCGAAGTTCGGGTATAAATTTTTCTACTTTGATCCTGACGCCCGCCGTATAAGCGCCGATCCCCACAAGCGGACGCGTAACTGGTTTGCTGTTCCGCAGCATAGGGAAAAAATTCTCCTTGGCTGACAGCGATCAGCGCCGGCGCCCTTTGCACGCGCGCGCGCATGGGCGTAAGGTCTCCACTTTCAAATAAGACCGGCGGGGAAACGGCATGAGGGCATTCCGGCTATTTACACGATTGACGCTGTATTATCTGTGCGTGACCGGCGTGGTTTACTCCGCAGTCGTCCTGTTTCCGGGGTTGGAAGAATTTCTGCCGATTGGCGGCGCTGAATCATTATTGAGCGGTCCAAGCGCCGACCCGTTTGAGTCCATCGAAATAGGCGCAACCCGCGTCGGTAATCTCGGCGACAGCCTTTTGTGGCTGTGTATCGCGATATCGGGCGCGCTGTTGACGATCATACCGGTCAGTTGGACCTATATGGCTGTGCGCAAGCGCGACGAATATGATCAGTCGCTGGTGGAAACAATTATCGTTCTGCCAATCGCAGTGACGAGCATTGTCATTATCGTCAACAACTCCGTCGCCCTCGCATTCTCGCTGGCTGGCATTGTCGCGGGCGTAAGGTTTCGTAATACGCTGAAAAGCTCCGGCGATGCGCTCTACATATTGCTCGCTATCGGGATCGGTTTGTCCGCGGGCATCGGCGCGATGGAAATTGCTGTCGTCATGTCCATCGCGTTCAATTATGTATTCCTTGTTCTATGGATCACCGATTATGGCGCGCGAAAAGGAACGCACCGTTATATGCGGCGGGTAAGCGGTCATCACGAAACAGAAACGGCGGAGCCGTCCGCGAAATGACAATGCGAAGCCTGTTGCTTGTTCTTTGCGGATGCTGGTTTGCTGTGGGCGCGGCAGCGCAGACGGCGGGAAAACCTCGTCAGTGGGCGCTGAACGATCAGCTTATTGAAATTTCCGGTCTCGCCGCGGCCTCGTCCAATACGGTATTCGCCCATAATGATGAGTTCGCTATCATCTACGAGATCGATATTGACGATGGCGGCATTGAGCGGGCTTTTGCCTTGGGCGATCCTACCACGAAGGGCGATTTCGAAGGCATCGCTGTTTATGACGGCCGTGTCTATCTCACAACCAGCGCTGGCCTCGTTTACGAAGCGGAAATAGGCGAGCACCGCGGGCGTGAGCGGTTCAATGTTTACGACACGGGCGTCGGAGCGTTTTGCGAAGTCGAGGGCTTGTCGATGGCGCCGGAGCCTGGCGCCTTCCTTTTGCTATGCAAGCGTCCGATCAGCGGGAAGCCAGACGGACGCCTTTCCATATACAAATGGAATGTGGATGAAAGGCGGCCTGTCAGCGCTCCCGAATTTACAATTCCGTATAGTGAGTTCCTGCCAAAATCGGAGCGCGAAGCGTTCCGCCCGGCCGGAATCGAATGGGATGAAGAGGCACAGTCACTGATGGTGATTTCGTCGCGATCTCACATCGTTTACACATTTTCCGCCGCCGGAAAGTTTGTGCGAAAGCATAGGCTGGCGCCGGAATTACATTTGCAATCGGAAGGCATCACAATTGTCGATTCCGGCGTGGTGCTGGTCGCCGATGAAGGCAATGGACGCCGTCGCGGCGGTGTCTTATCCGTCTATAACGATCTGCCTTAGAGCATCGCGCAAAAACTGTGCAACGGTTTTTGCTTTTCGCGATGCGACCACTAATGACTATGGCATAAAGCAATAAATTTGATTTCTTGCATTACGCCAGCCGGGCCTGCTTACTTGCGGCAATCGCGCAGCAGTTTCTTTTCGACTGACGTGTCGTCCGAAATATCCTTAAAAAAATCGGCGAGAAAACGGGTCGCGCTTTTTTTCGCGTTTTCGTCGAGACCCGGTATTTCCGTAAATACTGCGGTCAGTTCGTCTGCTTTTGCGCGAAATTCCGCAGCGGCCGCAAGCGCTTGACCGTTATGGGCGCAAAACCCGCGATAGCGTCGCTGGCGCACGGTGCGAACCGGGACGCTGTCTGGCGGCACCGCGTAGGGCGCGTTGACCAGCCCGGAATAATCAAAGTCATAGGGAACCGGTACAAGATCGTCGCTTAGCTCTTTGCCTGCGCCGATAAGCTTGGTGTTGTGACAGCAATCCTTGCCGTCGGGGCCGGAAT
>CAMYNO010000108.1 GCA_947259815.1 uncultured Parvularculaceae bacterium | reverse complement strand
GGTCATAGTCGCGCGCGGCGGCCGTCGCTTTTTCCGCATCCGCCGGATCAAGCCGCTTTTCCAGCATGGTCCAGGCGACGCCGCGATAGAGCGTCCCCGTATCGAGATAGGCAAATGCGTATTCCTGCGAGATTTTGCGGGCGAGCGTCCCCTTGCCCGAAGCGGCAGGCCCATCAAGCGCAATGACAAAGGATGCGTTCATGGGCGACTTCCTTAACGAAGGGGACAGGCGTTGCGCAAGACAGGTTTCAGGCGCCGCCGCCGAAACTTTCAACCGCCTTCAACAATTCCGAAACAAGACCGCGCTCTTCGGCCGTCAGCTCGGGACGCCAAATCGAGAACAAAAGGATAATCCGTTCCTCACCGCCATTATTCCAGGCCTCATGCTCAATCGTATCATTGAACACGCATAGCTCGCCTTCACGCCAATCATGAACGTCCCCGCCGACGCGTAATCCACACCCGCCGGGAACGATCAGCGGCAGGTGACAGATCAGGCGCGTATTCAGAAAACCCGTATGCGGATCGATCCGCGTATTCGGCGCCAGCCGTGAAAACAGCGCCATGGGTCCGCGCCCTTCAACGCGATCCAGCGGCGCGGTCTCCAGCGCCTTCATGGTTTTGGGAAATCGCTGCGCCATATCGTCTTCGACAACGCCTTCACGCCAAAGATAAAGCGCACCCCAGTCTTTATTGTTGAGCAAACGATGCTTGCGTTCAGGACGACTCGCATCCCCTGCAATATAAGGTTCAAACGCGTCTTCGCTTGCAATCGCTGTGCGAAGCTCTCCGGCGATGTCGCTGGCGGCGGCTTCTAATTTCTTCGTCCATTCAAATTCTTCGGGCTTGTAAAACCCGCGCGCCGGCAAGCCGTCAAAATAAAACACCCGCGGCTCTTCAAGAAACCGCTGCCGCGTTCCCGCGAGTTGCTCAACGGAATCCCGAAACCGCTTGCTGGATTGTTTTTCATCAAAACCGGCAGCGCCAAGTTTCGATTTCAGATGCGCCAGCATATCGCCCGCAGCCTTGTCAGATGCGGCGGCGGCGCGCCGCACTTCTGTTGCAAGCTGCGCGGGCAACCGCTCAGGCGGACCGGCGGCGCGTACCGCTTCTTCGTAGAATGTCATCGCCGCACGGCTGTCTCCCTGGGCAACGAATATGTCGGCTTTCGCAATCAGCGCCTGAACATTACCTGCCTCGCGACGCAGGATCTGGTCGATTGCACGATGGGCGCCCTCATAATCGCCCGAGGCGCGGCAGGCGTGGCTCATCGCATAAAAGACCTGACCGTCAGCCGCGCCGGTGGTTATAATCTGTTGCAACGCTTGTCTTGCTGCGTTTGCATCCCCCCGACGCAAGGCGTCCATGCCCGCGCGTTTCAAGCCGTCGACCTGCTGCGGCGTTAATCGCGACGACGGCGCCATCTTATGCGGCGTCCAGTTGTGCGCCGAGCCGCGATGTGATTTCGGCAAATGTTGGAAAGCTCGTTGCGATCATGGCGGCGTCGTCGATCTGTACGGGTGCTTCAGAGGCGAGCCCCATCACCAGAAAACTCATGGCGATGCGATGGTCGTGTGCGGTCTTCACTGTCGCCCCACCCGTGGGCGGTGCGCCGGCGCCGACAACACAAAGCCAGTCTTCACCGCTTTTTACGTCAACGCCGTTGGCCGCAAGGCCGGCCTCGGTCGCGGCGACGCGATCGCTTTCCTTAACCCGCAATTCGTCGAGCCCGCGCATCATCGTTTCGCCATTTGCAAAGGCGGCGATAACCGCGAGGATCGGATATTCATCAATCATGGACGGCGCGCGCTCGGCCGGCGCCTCAACGCCATGCAGAACAGAGTGGCGCGCAACGATATCGGCGACCGGCTCGCCACTGGACTCACGCTTGTTCTCAAAACTTATGTCGGCGCCCATTTCCCGCAGTGTTTCATAAAACCCGATGCGCAACGGATTAATGAGAACGTTTTTGACGGTTATTTCAGAACCCGGCGTTATGATTGCTGCCGCCACGAGGAACGCCGCAGACGATGGATCTCCCGGCACATCAACGCTCGCAGAATGAAGACGCTGGCCGCCGGCGATTGAAATAAACCGCCCGGCCGCACCATCCGAGTCAAAAACAAGCTCGGCCCCAAACGCCCCCAACATTCGCTCGGTATGATCGCGGCAAAGGACCGGCTCATGAACTTTCGTGATGCCCTTTGCCCCAAGCGCCGCGAGCAGGATCGCGGATTTCACCTGGGCAGACGGTTTCGCCAGCTTGCAGGAAACCGCCTCAAGAGCGCCGCGCGCTTCAATCGTCACCGGCAGGCGTCCGTCTTCGGCTGACGCAACAACGCCCATCATCCGCAGCGGTTCCAATACGCGCCCCATGGGCCGCCCGCTGAGGCTTTCATCCCCGGCAAAGCTTGCGCCAACGCCGGCGCCAGCGACCGCCCCCATCACCAGCCGGGCGCCCGTCCCGGAATTTCCGAAATAAAGAGAACTTGCCGGCGTTGACCAGGCCCCGCCAACAACCCGCCAGACGCCGTGATCGCGCTCTATTTCAGCGCCAAGCGCACGCATGGCCACGGCGGTGCGTAAGACGTCATCGCCCTCAAGCAACCCGGAGACCACGGTTTCACCGTCAGCCAGCGCGCCGAAGATCAGCGCGCGGTGAGAAATCGATTTATCCCCCGGCGCTGTGCAGTCCCCTGAAAGTGGGCCGGCCCTGCGCGCCGCCATCGGTCCCGACAAATTCGCCAAAATCCACAATCCTCTCTGATCGTCGGCCAGAATTCCCGCCAGTTCTCGCCTGCGGTGTCATTCCTTTTGACAGGCGGCCAAACGCGTGGCAACACGCGCGCTTCTTCCGATCAGACAACCATCGGCGATTCTCATGAGCAAACCAGAACTCGGTATCAAACGCGACTGCCCGGAATGCGGCGCGCGCTTTTACGACCTCAATAAGGAGCCGGCGCATTGTCCGAAATGCGCCCACGATTTCGTACCGGAATCGCTCCTGAAACCGCGCAAAACCCGCGCCGAGGAAGATCCCGCAAAGAAAGAGACCGACGAAACGGCGAAACCCGCACAGGAAACGACGCTGGAAAACGCCGATGAAGAGAAAAAGGCGCCGGAATCAAAACGCGCCGCCGCGCTGGACGAGGACGAAAGCGAAAAAGAAGAAGACGATGAACTGGGCGCCCTTGGTGATCTCGACGTCGATCTTGATGACGATGACGATGATGACGACGAAGCAACGAAGGGCCTCCTCGACGACGACAATGAAGACGAAGACGTTTCCTCCATCGTCAAACCCACCGGCGACGACGATTAATTGATAGCGACTCGGCGCTTGCAACGGCTGCAGTCGGCCGTTAGGTTCTCGCGCCTCTGGCGGCGGCTCTCTTACTGAGCCGGCGATCCGGCCCCAACCGGACCCAGAAAATTTCGGGGCTATAGCTCAGTTGGGAGAGCGCTTGCATGGCATGCAAGAGGTCGGCGGTTCGATTCCGCCTAGCTCCACCATTTCTCTTAAAATCGTACCGCACCGGTCGTTTTCAGTATTCGGACTAGCGCCGAACCGTTCGCGAATTATCTGAAAGGCGGTGCTTTTATTTCGCGCACGGATAATCGCGCAGCAATTCTCCCGGCCTTACAGCTATGCTAGCATATGCGTATGCGTATTCTTCTCTTTGGCAGAAACGGACAGGTCGCGCGTTGCTTGCGCGATGAGGCGACCGCTGTCGACCTGACCTCTGTCGGGTCCGATGAATGCGATCTTTCAGTCGCCGGCGCAGGCGCGGAGACCGTTCGCAAAGCGCATCCCGATATCGTTGTGAACGCCGCCGGCTATACGGCGGTCGACCGTGCACAAAACGATAGCGCAGCAGCGCGGCGGCTGAATTGCGACGCGCCCGCAGAACTCGCCGCAGCAGCGACGGCCGCCGGCGCGCGTTTCATTCACCTGTCGACCGATTACGTATTCGATGGCAACGCAGCGGACGCTTATAGCGAGGATGACGAAACAGCACCGTTAAATATCTACGGACAAACCAAACGCGACGGAGAGATTGCTGTTCTGGCCGAAGCACAAAACGCTGTAATCATTCGTACATCCTGGATATTTTCCGAATACGGCGCAAATTTCGTCAAGACGATGCTGCGCCTCGGCGCAGAGCATGACGAAATCAACGTCGTCGACGATCAGATGGGCGGGCCGACGCCAGCGCGCGATATCGCCCGCGCCATTTTGACCATCGCCAGTAAAATCCATCGGGGGGCGGACGGCGACGGTATCTACCACTATCAGGGCGCGCCGCTAACAAGCTGGGCGGGCTTTGCGGAAAAGATCATGGAACTTGCGGCGCTGGATGCCGCTATCCGCAAAATACCGACCAGCGACTATCCGACGCCGGCGCCGCGACCGCTGAAAACGGTCCTCAATTGCAGCCGGATCGAGCGCGATTTCGGCCTTGCGCCGCCAGATTGGCCCGTTGGTTTGCGCAGCG
>CAMYNO010000107.1 GCA_947259815.1 uncultured Parvularculaceae bacterium | reverse complement strand
GGAGAGACTTCGACAACATCAAGGCCCGCTTCGGCAGCGAGCGTAAGCGCATCGTCGAGTTTTACGACGCCTTTTTTCTCTCCGTGATGATCGATAAGCAGAATCTGCGGAACGCTGATCTCCTCGTTTATACGCGGACCGTCGTTTTTCGGCGGCGACGGTGCGAATGGTTTGCGTGCTATGAACTTCTCTCCTTTGGTTGCTGATAGAGAAAACCCCGGAATTTTCGGACGAACTGGTTAAGAAACGCCGTCAAACTCACCGGGGAATGGCTTATATATGGAGTTCCTGTCACGGATCAACGGGTCATTATATCAGCGGCCAACATCAACTGGCCTGGGCGGCAGGCCGGGGAGCCTCGCCCGCACTGATTAAACCCATATTGGAGAGCGTACGCCACACGAAGGCAGCGTCGACCGAACCGGGGCCTGAAGCGGAGGTCAATGTCACCACATGACGGCCATGGGGCGCTGCGGTGTTGGCGGCCGCGCCCGAGGCGATCAGCACACCCTCGCATCCGACGCTGACGGCCAGATGCATTTCTTCGGCATGATCGGAAACAAAGAACGCCGCCTCATGGGCGAGCGCGGCAAGTTGCAGATGATCTGTCTTACCCGCAAGGTCGACAAGCTGCGGCGCCGTGTCGGCGATTTCATCGCCAAATCCATGCAGCTCTTTCGGGCCCGCCAATACCGGCATGATCCCCGCCGTCGCCATCAATGATGCAAGGCTGGCAAAACCTGCGGCGGTCCAGCGACCTTCCGCATGGGGGCCCGGCAACAGCAAACCATAAGTTCCCGATATTCCGTACCACGATGGCTTCATATTCGCCGAATCCTTGCGCGCATCGAGCGCCCAGTGGAAATTCGGCAGCCTATCGCCGGCATCGACGCCAGCGTCCGACATCATGCGCGCAAGGTTTGGCGTCGCGGTCGCGCGGTCGGCGCGGCCTTTGCGTTTCCTTGGCGCCGGCGCTGCGCTGAACCATTTCGGTCGAAACGGTCCCATGGCCGCGTGAAGTTTTCTAGCCGCGTCATCCGCCGCGAGGTCGTAAACACGAACGAATTTTGCGCTTTTCAGTTGCCGCACGAATTCCTTGCGCGCTTCGCTGTCACGGAAATTCGGAATGGACGCAACCTGATCGAAATACGGCGCCGCGCGGGCGACACGTTGCAGCGACGGTATCGTCAGTAAGCTGATGGTCGCATCGGGATGCGCCTGACGGATGGCTTCGAACGCCGGTTCGGCGGAAACAAACCCGACGAGGTTGTCAGTCTTGATAACAAGGATATTTGACTCTTTACGCCCGAACATGACCCCGATTACGCCCCGCGCCCCAAAATCTCATTATACACATTCAGCGTCGCATCGCACATAGCGTCTTTCGAATAGACCGCACGCACCCGCGCCGCCGCCGCATCGCCAAGCCGCACGCGCTCTGCGCGATCGCCCGCAAGACGCGACATCGCCGCCGCCAGCGCCTTTGTCGAACCCGGTTCGAACAGGAGGCCCGTTTCTTCGTCGATTACCGTTTCGGCAAAACCGCCATGGTTCGCAGCGATTACCGGCTTGCCCATGGCGCCGGCTTCAACCGCAACGCGTCCAAAAGGCTCCGCCCGCAAGGACGGCGCAATGACTGCGTCCGACCAGGCAATCGCCGCCGGCATGTCGGCGCATTCGCCGACGAGTTGAACCATGTCGCGCACCCCACGCTTTTCGATTTGCGCACGCAAAGCGGATTGAAATTTCTCTTCGCCCTGCGCGCCCCCGCATAAAACTAGCCGGAATGGCGGCGTTTTTCCAGCATTGACTTCGGATTTTAAATGCGCGGCGGCGTCGATGGCGAGCATCTGTCCCTTCCAGGGGGTCAGCCGCGCCGGAAACAGGAAGCGGATACAGCCGTCGGGCGCGCCGCTATCCCACTCTTCGCTGAGTTGCCTGATGCGCGCCTCACTCACGGCGGCATGGTTAAATACGGCCAGATCCGCCCCTCTGGGGATAACTTTCAGCCGGTCGGGCGCAATGGAATAGTCTTGCCGGATGCGCTCGCCCGTAAACCGGGAATTGGCGATCACCGCATCGCCTTTGACGAGCGATGAATTATACCAGCGCTTTACCGGATTGTCGGCGGCATGGGCGCCGTGGAAAGTCGTCACCAGTGCAATCCCGGTGCGCTGCGCGGCCATCGCCGCGCTCCAGGCGGGCGCGCGGGACCGCGCGTGAACCAGATCAACCCCGTGCTCTTTGATAATCCGGGCGAGCAATCCGGCGTTGGCGACGATGGACATCGGGTCTTTGCGATGGACCGGCGCATGAATAACCACGCCGCCGGCGCGCTCGATGTCGTTTTCAAGCCGGCCCCCATGGGTCGCGACCAGCGCCGTTCCCCCCGCCTCAACGATTGCGGAGGCGATTTCCAGCGTGGTGCGTTCCGCCCCGCCTGAGCCAAGGCGCGGCACCACTTGCAGGATGGTGTGGGCGAAATCCGTCACATTTTCTCTTTACCGCGCTGCGCGGCGAAAATACCAAAACCGGGTAAATTCTTTTTAACCATATTTTCTGGCGCCCGCCCGCGATCATGATAAACCGGCGCAATGAGTGAAAATGCACCGGACTATATAGACGGGCCCAATGGCCGCATCGCCTATCGCCGCCGCGAGGGCGAGGCGCCGGGCGTTGTCTGGCTCGGCGGTTATCGCTCCGACATGATCGGTACGAAAGCGACGTTTGTTGACGAATGGGCAAAACACCACCGCCGCGCCTATCTGCGCTTTGACTATTCGGGACACGGAGAATCGGAGGGCGCGTTTGAAGACGGCTCGATCGGCGACTGGCTCGTGGACGCCCTTGCCGCATTCGACACGCTGACCGAGGGGCCGCAAATCCTTGTCGGCTCTTCCATGGGCGCGTGGATCGCGACGCTGCTGGCAAAAGCGCGCCCGGACCGGGTCGCCGCAGTGATTTTCATCGCGCCAGCGCCGGACTTTTCCGAAAAATTGATGTGGCCTTCATTCACTGACGAGCAGCGCGCGGCGTTGATGCAGGACGGGCGAATTGAACTGCCATCCGACTATTCCGAGGAACCTGACGTCGTTACCCGCAAGCTGATCGAAGACGGGCGGAAAAATCTGGTGATGACCGGCGCGGTTCCGATCAACGTTCCCGTGCGCATTTTACAGGGAATGTGTGACGACGCCGTGCCATGGCGCCATGCGATAGAGTTCGCTGGGCAGATCGCCAGCGACGATGTCGAAATCATCCTCACGAAATCCGGCGACCATCGCCTTTCGGAACCCGATGACCTTGCGCGCCTGAAGACAACGCTGGAATGTCTGCTGGGCGACTGACGCATAAGGTCGCCGCAGAAATCCAAAGTCACCGGTTGCTTTTCGCCGCCCATCGCTAACGGTTCGTCGCAAAATTCCGGTTCCCCGCGCCAAAATTGTTGCGACAAGTGTCGCATTCCAGTATCTTTGCGACAAATGTAACAAGGGGCGGCGACGCACGTCGGTGTGCGCTGCGGGATAAATGAGCGGCAAATCTTTCGACAATCCAACCAAACCTGAACTGGCGATCCTCAAACTGTTGTGGCGCGACGATGATTTGTCGGCGCGCGCCATCCACAACGCCATCGCGGACGACTTCGGCTGGTCCTATTCGACGGTCAGAACCGTCCTTGAGCGGATGAGTGAAAAAGGCCTGATCTCCAAGCGCGCGACGCAGGGCGTGAACTATTACACCGCTGAAGTCACCAAGGTCTCCGTCCTCGGGCGCATGATCGCGGACTTTTCCTCGCGCGTGCTGGAACTGGATACGGCGCCGGCGGCTGCGTTCTTTTCCGACTCAAAATTGCTTTCCGAAGATGAGCTTGACGAACTCGAAGCCATGTTGCGCAAGGCGGAGGACCGGTGATGAGTGCAGTATCTTCTACCGCCATTATTGACGCGTTCTATTTATGCCTCGCCGCATCAATCGCGTGGGCCCCAATCGTTTTTGTCGGCGCGTCATTTCTCAACCGCCGATCCGGCGGCGCGGCGGAAGCGACCGTCTGGCCCACCGCACTCAGCATTGCCGTTCTGCCGGTGCTTGCCGCACCCATCGCGGCGGCTTTCGGCTGGTCCCTGCGTACGACAACACCTTTACCGCCCATGTCGGCGGCGCCGACAACCGCCTTCGATATTCCTGCCGCGCAGATAATTACAGTTGCGTCGGAGCCAGCCATCAGCGTCGCAATGGTGTTGAACGCCGCCGCCGATCTCTATTTTTACGGATTCATCCTCTTCGCCGCCCTCGGCGTTATCCGCCTGATCGGGTTTTCCTACCGCGTGCGATACAGCGAGCCCGTAACGGACGCAAAACTCCTCGCGGAACTTGACCAATGGCGCCGCGCCATCGGCGTCCGGGCGCCGGTGCGCTATGCCTATACCGACGCGGTTTCATCCGTATGCGTGCATGGGTTTCATCGCCCGGTGGTGCTGATGCCGCCAAGCCTGCTGGAGCGCGCGACGCCAAAGGATGCGATCTTGATGGGCGCTCATGAGCTGGCCCACGTCAAACGCGGCGATACTTGGCTGTTTGCCTTTTGCGGCTTCGCCAAGGCGCTGTTCTGGTTCAACCCGTTCATGCGCCGGATCGTCGCCCACGCCCAGCTTGCAGCGGAACAGGCCGCCGATGCGCTTGTCATCAAGCGCGGCGTCAGCCGCCAGTCCTATGCGCGCTGTTTTGTCGAGAGCCTGAAGCTGTCATCGGGCCTGTCTGCGCCTCAATATGAACTGGTCCCCTCGTTCACGCCCTTCGACAAGCGGTCACGGCGCAAGCGCCTCGACGCAATTTTATCCGGGCGCGGCGCTGAACCGGTGATCAGCCTCGGCGCAAAGGCCGTATTGATCGCAAGCGGCATGCTGGCGCTCGTGCTGGCCTTCGGTCAGGCAGCCCTTGCCGTGACCCCGTCGCCGGCGAAAGAGGCGCTGACGGTCGTACCGGTAGACGGACGGGTCACGTCCGAGTTCGGCGAGCGCGCCCATCCCATCGACAAGACCGTGAAATTTCACAGCGGTATCGATATCGCCGCCCCGACCGGTACGCCGGTCAAGGCCGCCGGCGCCGGCAAGATCGTCGCCGCAACAACGCGCTATAATGACAGCGACGCATGGGGCAATGTCGTCGTCATCGATCACGGTCATGGTCTTGTTACACGCTATGCCCAGTTGGACAGTTATATCGTCCACAAGGGCGACAGCGTTGTCGCTGGCGATCTGATCGGCTCCGTTGGCGCCACCGGTCGCGCGACAGGCCCGCATCTTCATTTCGAAGTGCTGCTGGACGGCGATAACATCGACCCGGCGCCGGTCATTGGCCCGGACGCGCCCGCTGCGCCAATCCCGCATACGACGCGCAAAGCAATGCTTTCACCCATTGCGCCTGAAATTATCGCGCCGACAGCGCCGCTGGCGACCGAGACTGATCGCGTCATCCCCTCGCCCGCGCTGACACCGCCGGTCGCGCCGAATACCGAAACAAGGATTGCCCCGGCGCCGGAACCAATACCCGCCCCGACCCCCACAACGACACCGGCGCCCGCACCCGCGCCGCCAGCGGATATTCAAACCCTTGGCGAGAGGCTGGAACACCGCCTGGCTGGGCAGTTTGGCGAATGGGCCGAGCATTTCGATGAGAACTTTCAGGCTTTCGAGGATTTTGATCCGTTTCAAGACTTTTCTGAGTTCGGGATTAATTTCAGCGACCTTGACGTGAGAGCGATCGAGGGGGCGGAAGAAATTGTTGTGGCGCTACAAGATCTCGGCCTTAACGAAGAAGACTGGGAAGGCCTCATCGAGAGCCTGCCGGGCTATGCTTTCGTTATCGATGAAAGCGAGTTGAGCGAGGGGCAGCGTCGCCAAATTGAAAAGGCGCGCAAAAAAGCGGAACAGGCGAGAGAGAAAGCTCTACGCGCAGCGGAACGGGCAAAAGAAAACGCCCACCGCCAGATTGAGCGCGCCCAGCGCCAGGTCGAACGCGAAGTCGAGCGTGCGCTGCTTGAGCGCGAGCGATCCATGCGGGATGCAGAGCGCAGCATCCAGGATCGCGAACGCGAATTCCAGGATATGGAGCGCGATTTGCTCGACAATGCAGACGAAACGGAGAGGTCTCTTTTCAGCCGCGAAAAAGATCTGCATACCGCTGAAGCGGAACTCGCTGAGCAACGCAACGAGCTGGAGCGCACGCGGGCCGAGCTGGAAGCAACGCGCGCAGTACTCGAAGCGATGCGCACTCAGCTGGAAGCGCAGCGAAGACGCTAACAAATATTAACAGCCTCTAAAGTAGCCTGAGCCAAGCGCCCGGACGATCCCGGTTCGCCGCAACATCCGCGCGCTTTGTCGATTAGCGGATGCATAGCCGGCGGAAACGCGCATAACGGACTTATCAGTTTACATTCCAGCTTGGAGAGCGGCGCGATGGGCCTGACAAGACTCTGCCTGAAAAATCCGGCGGCGGCGGGCGTTATTCTCGCGGTCATCACGCTGCTTGGGTTCCTTTCGATTTCGCAATTGCCCGTCCAGCTCTTCCCGCAGATCG
>CAMYNO010000106.1 GCA_947259815.1 uncultured Parvularculaceae bacterium | reverse complement strand
GCGTTAAAGCATTTCACTAAAATTCGCGGCCTGATCGTGGCGATGCAACTCACCTGCCATAAAGCCAAGAGGCCGGATTATTTCGTTAAAGCCTGTTAACATTTACCGGAATGAGACGAACGGATTCAGAAATCCGCGTTTGTCCCCAGGCGCCATGTAGCAAAACGGTCAATCCCTTCCGCCAGCGTAACGGTCGGTGCGTAGCCAAGCTCAGAGCGGGCCCGGTCGATATTGGCCCAGGTTCGTTTCACGTCGCCGGGCTGCATCGGCTTCATGATTTTCTCGGCGGTTTTCCCCAGGGCTTTTTCCAGCAGGGAAACCAGCGTCATCAACTCTTCGGGCCGGTCATTGCCGAGATTATAGAGGCGGTGAAAATTCGTTTCAGCCGTCGGCGGGCGCTCATGGGCGGCGATGACGCCATTAACGATGTCGTCAATATAGGTGAAATCTCGCGCCATCGCGCCATTGTTGAAGATATCGATCGGCTGGTCTTTGAGAATTTTGTCGGCGAAGATCCAGTAGGCCATGTCCGGTCGGCCCCATGGTCCGTAAACGGTGAAGAAGCGCAGGCCGGTTGCCGGCAGCGAATAAAGCCGCGCATAGGAAGCGCACATCGCCTCATTTGCTTTCTTCGTCGCGCCGTAAAGAGAAACCGGCTCGTCGGTGCGGTCATCCTCGGCAAAAGGAACTCTCTCATTCGCACCGTAAACGGACGATGAGGATGCGTATACGAGGTGGCGGACTTCGCGTCGGCGGGCGATTTCCATGATGGAGAGGCACCCGTCGAGATTGGATTTTCCGTAGTCGAATGGATTCGTGATCGAATGACGAACGCCGGCTTGCGCGGCAAGGTGAATGATTGAAGAAATATCCGCGCCAGCCAGCGTCGCCGTCAGCCCCTGATAGTCTGCGATATCGGTTTTGATGAAGCGAAAATTCGCCGCCGTCGCCAACCGGTCGAGGCGCGCACGTTTAAGCGCCGGGGTGTAATAGGCGTTGAGGTTGTCAACGCCTATGACGGACTCGCCGCGAGCGGTGAGGGCGAGAGAAACCGCCGATCCGATAAACCCGGCCGCGCCGGTGACGAGTACAGTCATGGATGTGAATTCATCATTGCGGGCGCGTTTTACAAATCAAATGCGACGGGATCGTTAAGATGATACCCGGTTAGAGCCTTAACCCATATCATCGTAAAGTCCTGACGGGTGTGTGCGCCATCGAAAAATCATAATCGCGCCGATTAATAACATTGCCACGGCGACGCCGGCAAAGGCGATCACCGGGTCGACATTGTTGCTGGTGATGAGAAGTATAGAGAGCGAGCCGGGAATGGCGAAGGCGGCGTTGGCGAATATGCCGGCGGCGAGAATCCGGGCGCGCACCAGCGCCGGGGCGCGGCGCTGCATCGCCGCCTGCAAGGGGGCAATATAGACGCCGCCGAGCGCGGATGTTGCGACAAGACAGGCGACCAGAACGACGCCGGCGGGCGATGTAAATAGTCCGCCAAGGGTCAGCGGATCGTCCGGGGTTCCCGCCGCGAACGGTGTTGCGGCAACAACGGCCAGGCTCATTATCCCCGCGCCGATTATCGCGCCGGCGGAAAAGCCAAGACCGGAGCGGCCTTTGGCAAGGCTCGCCGCGGCGACGGCGCCGATCATGGCGCCGATCGCGAAAAGCCCGTTCAGCGCCGTCCAGACCACGGGTTCGGAATGCAGGGAATCGCGCCCATAGAGTGGCACTGCGACGGTTACCGCCGTCGACAGGAAATAAAATACGCCAACGCCGATCAGCGGCGGTGCGACGCCGGGGGAGCGGAAAACATATCGGAACATGGCGAGCGTTTGCGCGGCGCCGTTGAAGCTGAGCTTCAGATCGGGATCGTTGGCCGCGGCGAAGGGGGTTTGCAACGCCGCTGTCCAGCCAACGAGCGCGGCGGCGACGAGTGCAAACGCAACCAAAAGGCCGCCGTTTTCTTGCACGATCTTCAGCCCGCCAGCCATGTAGCCAAGCAGAATGAAGGTAAAAAGACCCGCATTACATAGCCCGTTGCCGCGCAAAAGCTCGTCTGTATGGAGATATTTCGGCATGGCGCCGACGCGGACCGGCGAGAAGAACGCCGATTGCGCGCCCATGGCGAACAACATGGCGATGGCGAGCATGCCGTTCCCGGTCAGGAAAGCGAGGCCGGCGACGCTCATCAGGATGATTTCCATGAATTTGGTGCGCCGGAACATCATCGATGTTTCGTATTTGTCCGCGAGCTGGCCCGAAACCGAAGAAAAAAGCAGGATCGCCAGCGGCAGCAGCGCGCCGATATAGGGCATGGCGTTGTCCGGGTCGTCAAAGAACGGGACAGTGACCAATCCGGCGGGAATCCCGATCAGCAGGGCGTTGCGCAGCGTATTATCCGCAAAAGTGCCGAAGGACAGGGCGACCCACATGGGCAAAAAGCGCCGCTGAAGGAACAGCGACGCATCCGGACCGGGATTGGCCTCAGTGCTCAAAAGCCCCTGCGGGCGTTGCGCAAATTGTTGGATTGGGTCGTTTCTGGCTGCGGCATCGCGGCATACTCGCCCGGTTTGCGGGAAATTGCCATCGGGCGGGGCGGCAATGAATTCAACGGATTGCAACCAGCCCTGCTATGGCTATATACCGCTCAACCCTTGCGGGCGGGGCATGACGGTCGCGCCCTGACGACGCCCGATAATTTCCCGAGGAGAGGAATAAATCCATGTTCATTTCGCCCGCTTTTGCGCAGGCCGGAGAGGCCGCAGCGCCCAATCCGCTGATCCAGATGGCGCCGCTGATCTTCATTTTCGTGATATTTTACTTCCTCCTCATCCGGCCGCAGATGACGGCGCGCAAAAAGCACCAGGAAATGGTCACCAATGTACGGCGCGGCGACACCGTCGTGACCGCTGGCGGCATTATCGGCAAGGTGACGAAAGTGCTGGAGGGCGATGAAGTCATGGTCGAACTCGCCGACAAGTTCACCGTGAAGGTCGTGAAATCGACGATCTCCGACGTTCGCAACAAGCCGGAGCCGGCGGCGAACGACAGCTGATCCCCGGCACGGCCCTTTGCGGCCTGCCTGCGAATTACTCATCGTGGAAATAAGCCGACATGCTGCATTTTTCTAAATCTCAGACCGCCGGGATCATCGGGCTCGTCATTCTTGGTCTGGCTTTCGCCATTCCCAACCTGTTGAGCGAAGAGGCGCGCAATTCGCTTCCGGGCTTCGTGCCGAAATCGACGATAAATCTCGGGCTCGATCTGCAAGGCGGTTCCTATCTCCTGCTTGGCGTCGATACCGATAAAGTCATCGACGACCGTATGCGCGCCATCATGTCGGATATTCGCCGCGAGATGCGCCCAAATCGGTCCGCCGGGCGCGAGCGTATTTCCATCGACAATCTGAGTTATGACGATGCGATCGGCGAAATTTCGTTACGCATTGCCGACGCCGGTGAGCTTGAGGAAGCGCGAGAGCGCGTGCGCGATGTGACGCGCGGCGGCGCCGGGGCGCTGGGGCTCGGCATTCGGCCCTATACCGTGACGGTGGACGCAGAACGGATCGTGATCGCGATGACGCCGGAAGCTGACCGGCAATTCTCGTCCGAGGCGGTCCGGGATTCGATTGAGGTTGTCCGCCGGCGGATCGATCCGGCCGGCAACAAGGAAGTGATGATTGCGCCGCAGGGCGATGACCGCATCGTTGTCCAGGTTCCCGGCGACGATGACCCCGAAGCCCTCAAGGCCGTCATCAACCGAACCGGCCAGCTTTCCTTTCACGCCGCGGATCTGTCGGTGAACCCGTCCGACGCCGCCGCCGGATTGCTGCCGCCAAACCGCATTATGGTTCCGTTCGCGGAATTTGAAGGGACCGGGCGCCCGCCGATGGTTCTGGTCGAAGACCCTGAAATCACCGGCGACATGGTGCAGACCGCCTCCGCTGGCCAGAACCCGGATGGCGCGGGTTTCCAGATCAATTTTGAATTCGACAATCGCGGCGCGCGCCGCTTCGCCGATTACACCCGCAACAATATTGGCGCTGTATTCGCCATCGTTCTCGATAACGAGATCATTTCGGCGCCGACGATCCAGTCCGCGATCACGCAAGGCTCCGGCCGCATCACCGGTGATTTTTCCGCCCTCGAAGCATCGCAGACCGCGTTGTTGATCCGGTCGGGCGCGCTTCCGG
>CAMYNO010000105.1 GCA_947259815.1 uncultured Parvularculaceae bacterium | reverse complement strand
CGCGTGCCAGTCATTGTCGAGAAAGTTGATGTGCAGATCGCGAATCGGCGCCGCTGCAATTGCGCCATAGGGATCGACCACCGCGTTCGAGCGAACCGCCTCGAACACCGTGTCGAACTGGATCGATCCGAAGACATAAAAGATCGCCATGATGCCGAGTGCAAAACCGAAATCGCCAACCCGGTTGACGACAAAGGCTTTGATCGCTGCATCGTTCGCTGACTTCTTTTTGAACCAGAAGCCGATCAGCAAATAGGAAGCGAGCCCCACCCCTTCCCAGCCGAAGAACAGTTGCAGGAAATTATCCGCCGTAACCAGCGTCAGCATGGCGAAGGTGAACAGCGAAAGATAAGCGAAGAAACGCGGCTGCTCGCCATATTCCTGCATGTAGCCCATGGAATACATGTGAACGAGGAACGAGACCGAATTGACGACGACGAGCATCACCGCCGTCAGCGTGTCGAGACGGATCGCCCATTTTGCTTCGAACCCGCCGGAACTGATCCAGGTGAAGAACTCTATCGTGCGCGCTTCATGGCCGATGGCGACATCGAAAAAGATGAACCAGGAGATAACCGCCGCGCCCAGCAGGAGGCCTGTCGTCAAATACTCCGCCGCTTTCGGCCCGGCGAGCCGGCCCACCGGCATTGCCGCCATGGCGCCGATAAGCGGCAGTAATACGACCCATGCTTCCATTGCCGCGCCGCTCCTAGTTCTTCATCAGGTTGGCGTCATCGACAGCGATATCGCCGCGATTGCGGAAGAAGGCGACCAGAATGGCAAGGCCGATCGCCGCCTCAGCCGCCGCGACGGTCAACACCATGAATGCAAACACCTGACCGGTGAGATCGCCAAGAAACTGTGAGAACGCGACAAGGTTGATGTTCACCGCCAGCAGCATCAGCTCTATCGACATCAGGATAACGATGACATTTTTCCGGTTAAGAAAAATGCCGGCCATGCCGATCGCAAAGAGAATCGCCGCGACGGCGAGGTAATGTCCAAGTCCGATGTCAGCCATCAAACGCCCCTAACTTAATCCCTGCCCGGACTGGATATCGACAAGCTCGACATCGCGTCCGCGGGCGACTTGTGCGGCCGGATCCTGTTTCTTGATGCCTTCGCGCGTGCGGAAGGTGAGTACGATGGCGCCGATCATCGCAACCAGAAGCACCATGCCGGCGATCTGAAAGAAGTGAATGTAATCGGTATAAAGAACGAGCCCGATGGCCTCTATATTCGTCGGGCCGTTGGGATCCGAGACGGTTTGCGCCGCCGTCGGGATCGGATGCGCGCGGGCAATCTCCGATTCCGGCGGAACCGCCCAGACCGCAACCACCATCATCAACTCGATCACGACCAGCGCCGCCAGGGCAAAACCGACCGGCATATATTGCAGGAAGCCCTGTTTCATCTCGACGAAATCGACATCGAGCATCATCACCACGAACAGGAACAACACCGCGACCGCGCCCACATAGACAACCACCAGCAGCATCGCGAGATATTCCGCGCCCATCAGCACGAAGAGCCCGGCGACGGATATAAAGGCGCTGATCAGGAACAGCACCGAATGCACGGGGTTGCGCGCGGCAATCACCATGAAGGCGCATCCGACCGCGGCGATAGCAAACAGATAAAAGGCAAGCGTTCCGATCATGTCCGGTCCGGCGTTGGCGTTCGCTGAAGGAGCGAGCGCCCGATGAAACTCTGTGACTGGACCAGAGCCGAGACATTCGGCCTGGCAGGTTGGCGTGATGGACGAGACGGCCCTTTCGCCGCAATGCGACGAAACGACCGGAAAGCCCCGAATTGCGGCGGGTTTTAACGGGCTCCGACCGGGATTGCAAAGGATTACGGCGCGCTTTTACGGAACCCGCTGACGCACTGTTGAAAACCGACCGGGCATCTGGGGCGTGCGCCGTTGCCCGCCCAACTGCGCCGCCTTGTCTTATGCGGTTTGTCGCAAATTGTGGGGCGCCATGGCCGGACAGTTGACGATTGGGCACTTCAAACATGAGCACAGGATAAAGCCTGTGCAGCAAGTGACGATATCTATCGACCAAAGGCGGCTTTCAGCGAAGAATTTACGGTTCCGGTTGTGCGAAGCGTCGCCGCCTCGCCTACAGCCTGTTGCGAATCAGACGGCTCACCCGCCATCCATCCTTCGAGACAAATTTTTTCCTTCACCCTGAGGGAGCCGAAGGCTTGTCTCGAAGGGCGAAGGAAAAATTTCCTCAGGATGAAGGCGTGAATCGCCCCATCAACAATCGGCGCTAGATTCTTGCTGGCGCATTTTCTTGGCGCGAACCGGCGCCCACTTCGCTTGAAAATGCTCTAGATCCAGCGACGCACGCGCTTGCAATAGGCCTCATAGTCGTCGCCGAATTTTTCCCGCAAGGCTTTTTCCTCAGGCTTGATCTGGAATTCGGTGATGTAAAACACCCAACCGGCGATCACCGCAATATTCAGCGGGTTCGCGAGCCATAAACCCCAGGCAATCAGCAAGAGCAACAGCCCCAGATACATCGGATTGCGGCTGATTCGGTAAAGCCCCTCGACAACGAGGCGGCTGGCTTTCTCCGGTTTTAACGGCGTGACTGTCGTCTTCGCCCGGATAAAGGCGATTGCAGCAATAATCTCCATCACAATGCCGACGCCGCCGAAAATAAGCGCGAGCGCTTTGCCGCCAATGATCTCGGTCGAAAGACCCGGCGTCCACTGGCTGATCGCCCACATGATCAGACCGACGATTATGCCCTGAATTGGCGGCGGAATGAGAAGTTTCATAAAATTATCGTCCCAATCAGTAGTCAGATAGGCTTCGTCCGTCGAGACGCAAATTTTCCTTCATCCTGAGGAGGCCGACAGGCCGTCTCGTAGGACAAAGGAAAATTTGCTCCCCAGGATGAGGCCAGTAGCAGCGACAGCCCGGTTCATTTACGCCTCCTCGCCGGCTTCGCCCGTCAGACGCGCGGCCAGCGCGGCGGACATGAATGCGTCGAGATCGCCGTCGAGCACCGCATCGGGGCTTGGCGATTCGACCTGCGTGCGCAGATCCTTGACCATCTGATAGGGCTGCAGGACATAAGAGCGAATCTGGTGGCCCCAACCAATATCAGATTTCGACGCTTCCGTCGCCGCGGCGGCTTCCTCGCGCTTTTGCAACTCCAGTTCATAAAGCCGCGCGCGCAGCAGCGCCCAACAGGTTGCGCGGTTTTTATGCTGTGAGCGCTCGTTCTGGGACTGCACAACGATCCCCGTCGGCTCATGGGTGATGCGCACCGCCGAGTCGGTCTTGTTCACATGCTGGCCGCCCGCGCCTGACGCGCGAAACGTATCGACCCGGCATTCAGACTCGTTGATTTCGACGTCGATGCGATCGTCGATTTCGGGAAAGACCCAGACCGATGAAAATGAGGTGTGCCGGCGCGCATTGGAATCGTAAGGCGAAATACGCACAAGGCGATGAACGCCGGACTCTGTCTTGAGCCAACCATAGGCATTGTGGCCTTTGACATGGATCGTCGCCGACTTGATGCCCGCCTCGTCGCCGGCCTGCTGTTCGATGATGTCGACCTTAAAGCCATGCTGTTCCGCCCATCGCACATACATGCGCAGCAGCATCGAGGCCCAGTCGTTCGATTCCGTGCCGCCCGCGCCCGGATGGATTTCCACATAGGCGTTGTTGGCGTCGGCCTCGCCCGATAACAGCGCCTCGATTTCCGCCTTGGCCGCACGATCGCGCAGGGCCCGGAGCATCTCTTGCGCCTCATCGAGGCTCGCTTCGTCGTTTTCCGCGTCGGCCATCTCAGCGAGATCGGAGATGTCGCCCATTTCATCGGCGATTTCAGAGACGGCGTTCATCTGGGATTCAAGCGCGTTACGGCGCTGCATCAGTGCTTGCGCCTCTTCGGGATGATCCCAGAGTTTCGGGTCTTCGGCGCGCGCGTTCAGTTCGTCGAGGTCTCGCTGGGCTTTATCCCAGTCAAAGACGCCTCCTCAGCAGTT
>CAMYNO010000104.1 GCA_947259815.1 uncultured Parvularculaceae bacterium | reverse complement strand
GCTCGATGGAGCCATAAGAATGCAGCCGAGATAACCCGACTGCGCCGCTTGCCCGCCATGATTGGCGGGCAAATGCTTTTAAGGGCGGTGCGTTTTTGGAGTTACCGGCTTCATACCCCATGCGACCTGGCGATCCGCGTCAGTCGCGAGATACGTACGAAGGAAGAAAAAACACTCATGTTTAACATCACCAAAAAATCAATCGAATGGGCCGGCCGCACGCTGACGCTGGAGACGGGCCGCATTGCACGGCAGGCGAACGGCGCTGTGCTCGCAACATATGGCGAAACAACGGTTTTGGCTGCGGTCACGGCTGCGAAAGAGCCGAATCCGGCATTCGATTTCTTTCCGCTTACTGTGCATTATCAGGAAAAATACTACGCAGCGGGACGCGTTCCCGGCGGCTATTTCAAGCGCGAAGGGCGCCCGACAGAAAAAGAGACGCTCACATCGCGCCTCATCGACCGTCCGATCCGTCCGCTTTTTGCAAAGGGCTTCAAGAACGAAGTTCTCGTTGTCGCCCAAGTCTTAAGTCACGATTTGGAAAACGATCCTGACGTCGTCGCCATGATCGCCGCATCTGCGGCGCTGACGATTTCCGGTGTTCCCTTCCTTGGACCGATTGCGGCTGCCCGGGTCGGTCACATCGACGGCAAGTTCGTGGTCAACCCGCAGATCGACCAAATGCCGGAGACCAAGCTTGATCTTGTCATGGCCGGGACGGCCGATGCGGTGATGATGGTTGAATCCGAAGCAAGCGAGCTTTCTGAAGAAATTATGCTTGGCGCCGTCATGGAAGGCCATAAGGCGGCAAAAGAAGCAATCAACCTGGTCATCGATTTTGCTGAGGAGTGCGCTAACGAGCCTTGGGAATTTACCCCGCCGGACCACTCCGCGGTCGAAGCGAAAGTTCGCGGACTGGTCGAAGATGACGTTCGCGCCGCCTATAAAATTGTCGTCAAGCAAGACCGCCAGGCTGCGATTTCTGCAGCAAAGGATAAGGCTGTCGCCGCGTTGTGCGATGATGAAAACGAAGACGCGCCGTCAAAATCGGTTGTCGGTAATGTCTTCAAATCGATTGAGTCGGACATTGTACGCGGCGGTATTCTTGATACCGGCAAGCGCATTGACGGCCGCGATACCGAGACCGTTCGCCCGATCGATTCACAGGTCGGCGTTTTACCGCGCACCCATGGTAGTTCGCTCTTTACCCGCGGCGAGACGCAGGCGCTGGTTGTCGCGACCCTCGGCACTGGTGAAGATGAGCAATTCATCGACGCGCTGGCGGGAACCTATAAAGAAAACTTCCTGCTGCATTATAACTTCCCACCCTATTCCGTCGGGGAAGTCGGCCGTATGGGCTTTACGGGCCGCCGCGAAATCGGCCACGGCAAGCTCGCGTGGCGTGCGCTGAAGGCTGTTCTTCCGGCCCAGGAAGAGTTCCCATATGTCATTCGCCTCGTTTCGGAGATCACTGAATCCAATGGGTCGTCCTCCATGGCGACAGTCTGTGGTTCCTCGCTCGCAATGATGGACGCTGGCGTGCCGGTGAAACGTCCCGTGGCCGGTATTGCCATGGGGCTTATCCTTGAAGGCGAGCGTTTCGCTGTTCTTTCCGATATTCTCGGCGATGAAGACCACCTTGGCGACATGGACTTTAAAGTCGCGGGTACGGATGAAGGCATCACGTCGCTGCAGATGGATATCAAGATTGCTGGGATAACCGAGGACATCATGAAGACGGCGCTCTCTCAGGCGAAAGACGGCCGTAATCATATTCTCGGCGAGATGGCGAAATCGATTGATCACGCCCGCGATGATCTTGGCGATTATGCGCCTCGCATCGAAACCATGCAGATCGCCAAGGATAAAATCCGCGATGTGATCGGTTCCGGCGGCAAGGTCATCCGTGAGATCGTTGAGGAAACCGGCGCCAAGGTCGATATCAACGATGACGGTTTGATCAAGATTGCATCAAGCGACAAAGCGAAAATCGAAGCCGCCTATAAATGGATTCACTCCATTGTGGCGGAACCGGAAGTCGGCGAGGTCTATAAGGGCAAAGTCGTCAAAACCATGGACTTTGGCGCCTTTGTCAATTTCTTCGGCGCCCGCGACGGCCTTGTCCATATCTCGCAATTGAACGATGGCCGGCCGGAAAAAACCACCGATGTGGTCAAGGAAGGCGATGAGGTCTTTGTCAAACTTCTCGGTTTCGACGACCGCGGCAAGGTTCGCCTGTCCATGAAAGTGGTCGACCAGGAAACCGGCCAGGAAATCCCACGGGAAGAAAAAGACAAGTCGGAATAACGCTTTCGTCGATATTCGCGTAATTGAAGGCCCGGCTTTGCCGGGCCTTTTTCGTGCTGGCGCCGGCGCTTGTTCAATTTTTACAGGTGTGCTGTCTTTGTCGCGCGCCAGTGACTAAACTCGGACGCGCCGAATCACCGCAGCCATCAGGGGGATCCGCGATGCGAACTGCCAGCCACAAAACTCACCGAACCTTTTTACGTACCTGCCTCCTGGCGTCGGGCGCGGTCCTCGCCGCATGCGGGGCCGAGGACGCCGCGCAATTGCCGGCGGTTGAAACTGTCGAACCGGCGGCGGAACAGGTTGTCCTCTCGCCCGCTGAAGCGCTTCTGGAGATGGCGGCCCGCCACGCTGAAGAGGTTCTCAGCGTGTCGCCGGAGCTTGCAACGTCACTTGGCGTTTCTGAGGACATAGCAGGCGCGGACTATCTTTCCCGGCTTGGCGGGTATGGCTTTGCCGCTAATCACCGTGCGCGCGAAATGAACGAGCATTTCCTTCAGGAATTGCGATCGATAGACCGAAGCACCCTCTCTGGCGACGCACTCGTGACCTATGAAATCCTGAACAACGCCTACCGGATTGCAGCGCGCCGCAACCAGTTTGCCTTTGGCGGCGCTGTAGAGTTTGGCGCCGGGCGTCCAAATTCCGGCGACGCCTGGGCCGCCGTCCCTTATATGGTGACGCAATTGACCGGGCCGCACCTGTACCTGCCGCGAATGTTGCAGACAGAGCACCCGCTCGAAACGCGCGCCCATGTGGAAGCCTACCTTTCCCGCCTTGATGCGATGGGACGGGCGTTTGACGAAGTGATTGAAACGCTCGGCGCCGACGCGGCGCTTGGCGTCGTTCCGCCGGAATTCATATTAAACGGTTCTGTCAATGCGATTCGTGGATTGCTTAACCCTGCGCCGGTGGATCATCCGCTTGTTGTAACGCTCAGAGAGAAAATGAACGGCATTGATGCGCTGACGGATGAAGAGCGTGGACAATACGCCGCCGCCGCTGCGGGGCGCGTGGAGGCGGTGGTCTATCCGGCTTATTCCCGGCTTGCCGCGGCGCTTGAGGCGATCATTCCGCAGGCTGGAAGCGATGCTGGAATCTGGCGCCTCGGGGAAGAGGGTGAGGCCTATTACCAGTTTGCGCTGGATGCCTATGGCGGCGGCAGCATGAGCGGTGAGGAAATTCACGAACTTGGCCTTGCCGAAGTTGCGCGCATATCGGCGGAAATGGACGAGCTGCTGAAATCAATCGGACTGGAAGAGGGTTCCGTTGGCGCGCGCATTCAACAATTGTCTGTTCGTGAGGGGAATGTTTATCCGAATACGGATGAGGGCCGCGAAGCGTTACTCGCGTCCTTGCGGGAACAGGTCGCCGAGATTATGGCGATTAGTCCCGACTGGTTCGGCCGCTTGCCGAAGGCTGCACTCGAGGTGCGGCGAATTCCTGTCTATGAGCAGGATTCTTCCCCCGGCGGATATTATTCGGGGGCGCCGCTCGATGGCTCGCGCCCCGGAATCTACTGGATCAACCTGAAAGATACAGGCGATAACCCAATACATGGACTGCGCACGCTGACCCATCACGAAGCGGTTCCGGGCCACCACTTCCAGATTTCCATCGCCCAGGAAAAAGAGGGCATGCCGCTGATGCGCAACCTGCTTT
>CAMYNO010000103.1 GCA_947259815.1 uncultured Parvularculaceae bacterium | reverse complement strand
CATTGACGTGCTGACGGCGGGCGCGGCGCAACGCGGCCTGCCCATTGTCGATATTAAAAGGCCACTTCTCTCAGAGAAAAACAATGCGCAGCTTTATTATCGCTCCGACACCCACTGGACGGCGCCCGGCGCCTTTATCGCCTACCGTGCGTTGATGGATCGGTTGAACGGCGAAGGAGTTAGCGCGCCGATCCTGGAGGCCGAGCGCGTGACCTTTCCGGACCGGCCATTCTCCGGCGATCTTGCGCGCATGCTCGGAGCGCCGGAAAGAGTTGAGGAGGTTACGCCATGGGTGCTCATTGAAGAGGCGACGCCTTATGATGAGTACGAGAGCGACGACTTTGTTTTCGACGCTTTCAAGACAAGGATCATCGACACCGGCGCCGCCGATGCGCCAACGTTACTGCTGATCGGGGATTCTTATGCGAATGCACTCATGCCCTTCTTGCGTGAATCATTCAGCCGGATTGTCTTTACCCATCATCAGTTGGGTGCTTTCGACCGCGCCGTACTCGATAAATATCCATCCGACGTCGTCGTCCTTGAGATGGTCGAACGGATGCTGGCGCATCCGCTCGCGCCGCAAAACGTCGATGGCGCCGCAAACGCTGAATGAGAAAAAGGCCCGCTGCAGCACGGGCCTTCTCGCGGGGCGCCTTGGTGAAATTGCGCTATTGCTTCGGCGGCATCAATACGGCGTCGATGGCATGGATCACGCCGTTCGATGTCGCGACATCTGCGATGACCACATTGGCGCTGTTGACGACAACGCCGTTCGTTCCATCGATTGAAACAGTAGCGCCGTTGACCGTTGCGACTTCAAGCGTTTTGCCGGCAAGGGTTTTGGATTTGGTTTTGCCGGAAACGACATGATAGGTGAGAATTGCAACCAGCTTGTCTTTGTTTTCCGGCTCCAGCAGGCTCTCGACTGTGCCGGCGGGCAAGGCGGCGAACGCCTCGTCCGTTGGTGCGAAAACCGTGAACGGGCCGTCGCTGCGCAACGTTTCTTCAAGACCTGCGGCCTGCACAGCGGCGACAAGTGTGTTGAACTTGCCGGCGGCGACAGCCGTATCGACAATGTCGGCTTTTTCCATTGTCATTTTGTCTTTGTTCTCGTGATGACCGGCATGTGCGGCGCCAGCGATCATTGAAAGCGTTGTTGCGGCGGCGAGAATATTCTTCAGGGACATTTAGGACTCCTCAATTGTGTGATGTCCAGAATACGTGCGCCGCTGGCGTACGGTTCGCATAAATTTTCCATAAAATTTCTGTAAAGGAGTGATCCAATAACGCCGGAGCGATATCGGCGGCGCTAGAGCAGCAGTTCCATGGTCTTGTCGAGGCGCGGCATGGCATAGTCGACGGACTCGCGCCCCAAAGCGATAAGCTCGTCCGCCTTGTCAAAATCGAGCAGGCCGATATGGCCGGTCTGCGGTGTGATTTGAACGTCCGGCGGCTCCCCGGCAAGGCGCGCCCGCGTTGCGCGGTCCATCAATATGTTGAACGCCGCCATCATCACCGTACCGACGCCGGGCGCCGTTTCGTTTGCGTGAAAGAGGCGGCGCATCATCAGTTTCTCGGCGATGCCGCCGCCATCCGCGGCTTCCAGCTCGGCGCCGCTTGTGTCGGGAAGGCGTTCATATTTTTCCCGGCGTTTGGCGGCGCTTTGGCCGAAAGCATCCGCATGCAGACCAATTGCAATCGTCATGCGGGCGCCGAGCGCACGGCAGGCTGAGACCGGCAAGGGATTGACGAGAGCGCCGTCGATCAGCCAGCGGCCATCCAGGGCGCGCGGCGGAAATACGCCGGGCAGGGCGTAGGCGGCCTGGATCGCCTGGCCAAGATCGCCCTTGCGCAGCCAGACTTCGTGCCCTGTGGCTAGCTCAGCCGTCACCGCGACGAATTCCTTGTCGAGGTCTTCGATGTTGGTCTGCGGTAAAGTCTTTGTAAGGATCTTTTCCAGCCGCTTGCCGCCCATCAAGCCGGACCCGTTCAGGACCACGTCGAAATAGCTGAGCATGCGTGTCTTGTTGAGATTGCGCGCCCAGGCCTCCAGCGCGTCGAGATTGCCAGCCAGCCAAAACCCGCCGACAAGGGCGCCGACAGAGGTGCCGGCGACGATGTCCGGCTTGATGCCGAGTTCCTCAAGCCGTTGCACTGCGCCGATATGCGCCCAGCCGCGCGCCACCCCACCGCCAAGCGCAAGGCCAAGCAGCGGCTTACGTTGTTCGTTCGACTGTTCGTTGTCGTCGCTCATGTGGGCCTTTCCCTGGCGAGGCCGCTCATTGGCGCGGGTGTCGTGTCGGTGCTCCGCAAGATAGTGTATAGTGATGCGCCCGCCGCGGCCAAGATGGCAAACGACCCGATCGTGTCGAACAACATCACGTTGACGGTTTTATCGGCGAAGAAAACATGCCTCGCAATCAACGACAGGCTCATTGCGCGCATAGTCAGAAACAGACCCACAGCGCTTGCTTTAAGAATCATGCCGCCGCGGCCCCACGCCAGTACGAGAAGCGGCGCGAGCACGAGGAAATCGAAATTGTGGGTCGGCATGAAGGTTGTCGCGGCGGCGGCGGCGAAGAAAAGGAAAAACAGGGCCGCTTCTTCGGCGGGCGCAACTTTGGCGCCGGTAAGGAAAAACCCCGCCGCGGCGATGATGATGATCGCAAACGCGAGAAATGCATAAGCGCTGATATGTGACGCACCAAGCATGCCGAAAAGGAAAACCGGCCCTGAGGTCGTGATCGCCGCGTTTTCGGGAAAAGAGCTGTAAAGGCTGATATTGCCGAGAAAGTCCGTGAAGGTTTCCATCGGCGCTGCGCCGAGGCCGTAAATCGCAAGCGCACCTGTGAGCGCGACGGCGATCGCGAGTCCGGCACGCTGCGATGGAACGAACACGCAGGCAAGGGCGAGGGGTATCCCGAGCTGAGGTTTCAACAACAAGACAGTCATCGCCGCGACCGTAAGCGCAAGACTCGGCTGTAATGAGGAATACAACAACATCGCGAAAGCGAGGAGAAGGAACGGTGCGGGCTGGCCGATCTGGATCGAAACTTCAACGGCGTGGGCGCCGCCTATTGCGGCGAAAGCGAGTACGAAAACCCTGAAACGTGACAAGCTATCCGGGTAAAGATGATTGGCGATAAGTGCGCACACCCATGCCGCAAGCGCCAGAGCGACAGCGGAGAGCCAGGCCCAGACGCTTTCTGAAAGATCGGGCGGCATCGCGGATAGAACTTCCGTAACAAGGCGCCAGCTTGGCGGATAGAAAAACGGATTAATGCGCTCTCCGGAAAAGAGTTCATTCCCGAGCGCCTGTAAGTCTGCGCCGTAGGGAGAAACGCCGTCGGCCCAAAGCGATCCCGCAAGCCAGAAATACTTAAAATCGACCGGATAATAATTCGGGTCCGGCATTGCATGGCGAACGACGGAAAAAAGCGTCACAGCCAGCAGCAGCACGTAGCCGATGCGTGCAGGCGCGCCTTGCGATCTTAAAAAGTCATGCATGGCGAAAGCGGATGGCAGGTTGTTTCCGGACAAGGCGAGTATCGCGGTTCATTGTTGCACATTGCTTAATGACGTCCGGCGAATGCCGAGCTCATCAGGGCGCTACCCTGCACCGGTTTGAGCCCAGCCGCGCGCCGCTCCGCGGCCAAGCGCAAGGCCAGGCTTTGGTTTGTGTGAGTCGCCGGGATCGATGGCTTTATTGGGTCGGCTAGCGAAGAGGCGGCAGTCATGAACAATGCTCCGTGTGGTCATGCGGCCTATCAGGCACGTCAATTTGTGTCAGAATCCCTCGACTTGCACAAAATTATGACAAGGAGCAGGGCGAACGTCGCAAGAAAGGCGAACGAATGTACGGCGCCGGCGATTACAGTATGATCTACTGTCTCGGGCGATACAATTCTGGCGATGTTCCACGAACGACCAATTATCAGGATTAACAAGCTCACGGCGATACGCAGTGCTATAGGAATCGGCGTGAATAAGAATATCGAGATTGGCGCCAATAAAACAAAGTCTGTCGAATGACTTGGAAAAATTGCAAACCCAACGAGTATGGCCGCGCAGGCTCCAGCATAGGCGCTTATATCATTTTGTGCAGTTCTGCCGATAGCGATCGCGCCAACTGTCGTCATCGCAAGCTTTATCCAAAGTGGAATGCTTAGCGACAATGCAGAGCCAAGGCCGGTCAGACCACCGACAGCAGCCGTATGGTTTTCGGGCAGGGCGGAATACGCGCTGACATTGTGGAGATAATTTCCCAAGTTCAAGAATGGTCCGCCGGGCGTTAGTCCCATTACTGACAGAATTCCGGTTGCCGCCAATGCAAAAAGTGCGACGCTTCGAGCGTCACGGCGTGCAATTGCATACACTAAAACAGGTATGCCGAAATGCGGTTTTATCAGCAGGATTGTCAGGCCAATGGAAGCGATGGCGCGGCGTGCGTGAAGGTGTCCATAAAGAAAAGCGGAAAAACCAAGCGTAAACAGAAT
>CAMYNO010000102.1 GCA_947259815.1 uncultured Parvularculaceae bacterium | reverse complement strand
CTTTCACCGACATATGGTCGGGTCTTTTTGACGGCAGGTCCATGGCTGCGAGCTTTTTGCCGGCCATGACCTTCGCGGCAATTCGCGCAATCGGCGTGCCGGTGGCTTTGGCGACGAACGGCGCTGTACGCGATGCACGCGGGTTTACTTCGAGGATATATATATCGTTGTCTTTGATCGCGTACTGAACATTCATCAGGCCGATAACGCCAAGCGCCTTCGCCAGAGATTTGGTCTGGTCTTCCAGCGCGGTAATTGTGTCATCCGCGAGTGTATAGGGCGGCAGGGAACAGGCGCTGTCGCCGGAGTGGATGCCGGCTTCCTCGATATGTTCCATCACGCCGGCGATAAAAACATCCTCGCCGTCGCAAATGGCGTCGACATCGACCTCGACGGCGTTTTGCAGATACTGATCGAGCAGCAGCGGTTCCTTTTCGGAGATCTCGATCTGAGCGGTTGCAAGATACTGGCGCAGGCCCGCCTCATCGCGCACGATCTCCATCGCCCGGCCGCCAAGAACGTATGACGGACGGGTGACGAGGGGATACCCGACCGACTCGGCAATATTCGCGGCAATTTCCTTGGACGGCGCGGTGGCGTTTTTCGGTTGCTTCAAACCAAGCTCATTGACGAGCCGCTGGAAACGCTCGCGGTCTTCGGCAAGGTCAATCGCATCGAACGGCGTGCCGAGAATGGGAACGCCCTCTGCATCGAGGATTGCTGCGAGTTTCAACGGCGTCTGACCGCCATATTGTACGATAACGCCGAGCAGCTCGCCCGACGCGCGTTCCGCATTCACGATCTCAAGAACGTCCTCCGCCGTCAGCGGCTCGAAATACAGCCTGTCCGATGTGTCGTAATCGGTCGAAACGGTTTCCGGGTTGCAGTTCACCATGATCGATTCAACGTCGATATCGGCAAGGGCGAAAGCGGCGTGACAGCAGCAATAATCAAACTCTATGCCCTGACCGATGCGGTTCGGCCCGCCGCCAAGAATGATTACCTTCCTGCGGTCCGACGCGCGCGCTTCACATTCGGGCCTATCGCCATAGGCTGGTTCGTAGGCGGAATACATATAGGGCGTTTTCGCGGCAAATTCCGCTGCACAGGTGTCGACCCGTTTGTAGACCGGCCGAACGCCGCGTTCATGTCGGAAGTCACGGATGGATTTTTCATCGCCGCCGCAGAGCTGGGCGAGGCGTTGATCGGAAAATCCCATAGACTTCAGATTACGTAAGGCGTCAGCATCGGCCGGCAACCCGTCGGCGGCCACCGATTGTTCAGCCGCAATAATTTCCTCAATACGGTCGAGGAACCACGGATCATATTGCGTGACCGCGCGAACCTGTTCGATCGGCAGTCCATGACGAATGGCCTGAGCCGTTACGCGCAGGCGGTCCGGCGTCGGGGCGGCGAGCGCGGCGCGAAAAGCGTTTGTGTCATCGCCTTCGCCAAGGCCGGGGATCTCAATCGGATCGAGCCCGCATAGGCCGGTCTCCAGCGAACGCATGGCTTTTTGCATGGATTCGGCAAAGGTGCGCCCGATTGCCATGGCTTCGCCGACTGACTTCATGGCGGTGGATAACATGGGTTCCGCGCCCGGAAATTTTTCAAACGCAAAACGTGGAATTTTGGTGACGACATAGTCAATCGTCGGCTCGAATGCGGCGGGCGTCGCGCCGGTGATGTCGTTGTCGAGTTCGTCCAGCGTATAGCCAATCGCCAGTTTCGCGGCGATCCGTGCAATTGGAAACCCGGTCGCTTTCGATGCGAGCGCGGAGGATCGGGAAACGCGCGGGTTCATTTCGATGACAACAAGGCGGCCATTATCGGGATTGACCGCGAACTGCACGTTGGAGCCGCCGGTCTCAACGCCGATTTCGCGCATCACCGCGATTGAGGCGTTGCGCATATGCTGGAATTCTTTGTCGGTAAGGGTCAGCGCCGGGGCGACGGTAATCGAGTCGCCGGTGTGAACGCCCATCGGATCGATATTCTCGATAGAACAGATGATGACGCAATTGTCGGCCTTGTCGCGAACGACCTCCATCTCGAATTCTTTCCACCCGAGAAGGCTTTCGTCAATCAGCACCTGACCGACCGGCGACGCATCGATCCCGGTGCGGACGAAATGTTCGAACTCTTCGCGGTTATAGGCGACGCCGCCGCCAGTGCCGCCCAGCGTAAAGGCGGGGCGAATAATTGCTGGCAGCCCGATGGTGTCGATGTATTGCAGCGCCTGCGCGACCCCTGACGGACGGTCATAGCCGACAATGCGGCCGTCTTCGTTCGTAATCGCCGGAGAAGACGCAATCGCGGAACGCGGGTTTTCAAGGCCGATTTTTTCCATGGCCACGCGAAACTTTTCGCGGTCCTCGGCCTTCTCAATAACGTCGGCGCGCGCGCCGATCATTTCAACGCCGTATTTTTCGAGAATGCCTGAGCGCTCCAGCTCCAGCGCGCAGTTCAATGCGGTCTGTCCGCCCATGGTCGGCAGCAAAGCGTCGGGTTTTTCACGGGCGATAATCTTTTCGACAAATTCCGGCGTAATCGGTTCGATATAGGTTGCGTCCGCCAGTTCGGGATCAGTCATGATCGTCGCCGGGTTGGAGTTCACAAGGACGACGCGATATCCTTCTTCCTTCAGCGCCTTGACGGCCTGCACGCCGGAATAATCAAACTCACAAGCCTGGCCGATCACGATGGGGCCGGCGCCAATAATCAGGACAGTCTGTAAATCAGTGCGTTTAGGCATACTTACTCGCGCGCATTCGCCGGCGGCGCGTCAGGGGCAGCGCGCGTCGGGTGGAGAATCAATTGTCGGTTAAAGCGGTGTCTTAGGTGAACCCTTGCCAAAGGGGAAGGGGGCTTTGCCGTGATTGGCCGGTTTTCTTAAGGACGTGCGGTCGCAGAAGGCTCCGCCTAACCAAAGTTTTATGGGCCGGGCAAAATTGCGGTCCCGTGATCGCTGGGAAATGGGCCCTATTGGCGGTATTATCGGCCGCGGGGCAGGAACGATACAGGGAGACGGCGATGCGGCAATTCTTGATTTTGGCGGCGATGGCGACAGTTGTGGCGGCGCCGGCGAGGGCTGAAACAGCGGTTGATATTCGTGAGTGGAAAGTGCCTTACGAAAATTCCCGCCCGCGCGATCCCTTTGCCCATGAGGCCGGGTCCGTCTGGTTTGTCGGCCAGCGCACCGGTTATCTCGCCCATCTCAATGCGGAAACCGGCGACATCCACAAAGTCGATCTGAAAGAGGGCTCCGGCCCGCACAACCTGATTGTCGGCTCGGACGGGATTGTCTGGTACGCCGGGAACCGGACCGCGCTTATCGGCCGTTATGATCCTGAGACGAAGGAAATCGAAGAAATTGCAATGCCCGATCCGGCGGCGCGCGATCCCCACACGCTGATCTTCGATGAAGGCGAGGAGAATATCTGGTTCACGCTGCAAGGCGCCAATATGATGGGCCGGCTCAACATCGCATCGCGCAAGGCCGATCTCATCGCGTCGCAAACCGAACGGTCGCGTCCTTACGGCATCAAACTCGCCCCGGATGGGTCGATCTGGGTCGCGCTCTTTGGAACCGCTAAACTCGGCCATATCGATCCGGCGACGATGGAACTGACGGAAATCGATTTGCCCCGCGACGGCGCCCGCCCGCGCAGACTGGAAGTCCTTGGCGATGGAACCGTCTGGTATGTGGACTATGCCGGCGGCATGTTGGGGAAATACGATCCTGTCAGCAAGAAATTCGAAGAATGGCAGATGCCGCAGGGGGAGGGCGCGCGTCCCTATGGCATGGCGTCCGATGGCGCGGGCCGGTTATGGATGGTTGCGACCGGCGTTTCGCCGAATGTCTTTATGGGCTTTGATCCGGAAACGGAGGAGTTCTTCGGTAAAACCGATATTCCGTCCGGCGGCGGTACGATCCGTCACATGCATTATCACGCGCCGTCCGGCGCGGTCTGGTTCGGCACGGACACCAATTATGTGGGCCGCGCTATCGTTGAGCCCAAAGCGGCGGAGTAGGATTGGTGCAAGTCGTAAAGGCGTTTTTCATCGCCGCCGGTATGTCGGCTGTCGCCGCGCCGGCTGCCGCCCATCCGGAAGGGGCGCCATGGGGATCGTCTGACCCGGACACATTTGAATCCTGCGCCGCCTGCCATTTTGACAGAGAGCCGGT
>CAMYNO010000101.1 GCA_947259815.1 uncultured Parvularculaceae bacterium | reverse complement strand
TGAAAACTCTGCTGCTGCACGCACTTCGCTCGCCAACCGCTCGGCCAAGTTTCGCTTCTCCGGCGTATCCGCCCATGCCGCCGGGGCGCCGGAAAAAGCGCGTTCCGCCCTCGACGGCGTGGAATCGTTCAACATGATGGTCAACATGATGCGCGAGCATGTGCCGCAGGATTCGCGCATTCATTATGTCATTACCTCCGGCGGCATCGCACCCAATGTCGTACCGGATTTTGCGGAAGTCTTTTACTATGTTCGTCATCCCGATCCGTCGGGCGTCGAGGCGATCTGGGGCCGTGTCGAGGATGCGGCGCGTGGCGCAGCGCTCGGCACCGGCACAAGCGTCGAGTGGGAAATCATTCATGGCAACAACCCGCTGCTGGTCAACGAGACACTCGCCAAAATGATGGATGAAAAACTGCGCGAAGTCGGCGGTGTTCAGTATACGAAGCAAGAACAAAAATTCGCCAAATCGATACGCGCGACCCTGACCAATCCGAACTTCGAACTTGGCGATCAGGAAGTCATCCAGCCTTATGAAAAAAGCCTCGGCTATGGCTCGACCGATGTTGGCGATGTTTCCTGGGCGACGCCGACCGTCGGCGTACGCACCGCAACCTGGGCGCCGGGCACCTCGGCCCATAGCTGGCAGTCCGCGGCGGCGAGCGGCATGTCGATCGGCTTCAAGGGAGCGCAAGTCGCGGCCAAGACACTGACCCTTGGCGCTATAGAGCTGTTCGAGAATGAGGAGCTGCGCGCCGCCGCCCGCGCCGAGTTCGACGCGTCGCGCGGGCCGGATTACGAGTACCGCTCGCTTCTCGGCGATCGCGAACCGCCGCTCGATTACCGGAAGTAAGCTCGCGTCCCGCCATACGGTAACCCCGGCGCTCCGCTGTTTTCTGCAAAAAGCGGGGCGCCAATGACGGCTGCCATCCGCAGCGCCATCCAGACTTTTCGTAAGGTCTAAGTCGAACGCATTTAACATGCGGCGATGATAAGGCGTCGCAAGACGCTGACGATAACTATCGACCGAAAGCGGGATTAAGCGCGATTTTCGCCTGTCGGGTTAGCTCTTCCCGACCCAACTCAACCGGAGCGCGATTTTATCGACGGCCTAGCGAAGTTCAAACTGGCGCCGCGCCGCAAGGGCAAAGAGAAAGATCAAAACGCCTGACAAGACCGATTGAAAAGACGCAATCGCCCGCACAGCCAAGCGAACCAGGTTGCCCGACTCAAACAACAACCGATAGGAAAAAGTCTCCTCGCCGTGGAAATCACGCGCCGACCAAACGCTGGTCGGCCGGAAGATGTTGCGTGCGGAAAATTCGAGCGCGCTGGGCGCGTCGGACGCTAATGCGACATCGGGAACGAACGCAGCGCCAACGAAAAGGAAAATTACCGCCGCCAGCAGCCACAAGATAAACAGGCTCAATATCGGACGTGTAAAGGAACTGCCGAAATCGGAGAGACGTCGATAGGCGGTAAAGAAAAACCCGGCGCCGCCGATAAGGCGCTTTACGCGCTTGCGGCGAGTCAGCAACTCGAATCTGAAAAAGCGCTGGGCCATGGATATGTCGCGCACTTCCGCCGCGCTTTTTCGCACCGCCCGCAAGCCCGCCTCCAAGGCGCGCAGTCGCGGATCGAAAAACTCGCGCTCATATTCCTTCGGCGGTTTGGCGCGTGGTTTTTCCAACTCTCTTAGCGACGGCTCATAATAGGTGCGCCCGGATTCCCCCGGCGCATCGCCACGTGACAAGGCTGTGCGCAAGCGCTCGCGCTCAACAGTCAATTTCGCCTGTGTGCGGCCCTTGCCCTCAATGCCGCGTTCTTCCTGTTCCTTTGCAATTTCCTTGCGATAAGCTTCAACGCATTCATCGTCCGACATCGCCTGACACAGAGCGGCGCGAAACCGGTCGTCGCTCAAAATAGCATCATCGGATAGCGATACTTCACGCTCGAAATTGGCGCCGGCAAAAGCAGCGAACGCGAAAAACTCATTGCCCTTGAAATAGGCATTGCCGGACATGGCGGCGCCGGCAAAGGCTTCAACGGAATCATCAAAATGCGCAGGCCATTTAACACCGTTGAATACGGCGTCCTGCTCAAAAACAGCGGCTCTAAACGTCGTTGCTTCCTTGAATTGACAGTCCGTAAACGACGCGAGGGCGGAAAAATGCGCCGCACCGAAAGTTATGCACGGGCGATATTTCGCGTCGTCTTCCTTCTTTTCGTCGCTGTCTTCGCCGAACGTACAATTTTCGCAACGAAAGTCGCGCGCGAAATGCGCGCGCCAGCTCCAGAACGCTTTTTTGAAATGGCAGCTATTGAGGACCAGCCATTCATCGAAATACGTCTCACCCAATTGAACAGGGTCGCCGGCGGACACCATTTTCATCAGGTTTCTTCCCGCAATAGCCGAACGCCAGAAATTTATCCGTCCCTCGACTTCGACCTCTTCGAAATGAAACCCATCGGCGTAAAAAGAATGGTCGGAAGCAAATGAAGCCAATTTCATTTTGATGATCGCAAGCTTGCGGAGCCATGCATCGCCAAAACTGATTTTTATCGGTTGGTGGTCTTCGAACTCGATGCCGGAAATCGTAATGGCGTTCGGAATGACAACACCGTCAAGCGCGAGGACGCTTCCGTCACGCCCGGCCTCGCGGACCTTCTCTTTCAGGGCGTCTTCAAGGGCTTCCTGCTCCTCAAGCGACATGGCGTTTTTGGATGTCGCTTCACCGCCGCGCAGAACGAATGGCAAATGAAACCGCGTGTATTCGCGACCGTCAGGCGCCTCAATCAGCAGGCCCCGCTCTTTTTCTTCTGCCCAATAGTCCTGAAGGGTGCGGCCATCGCCCAGTGATTTAGCTTTCAAGCCATTCCAGGAATAGTCCTCTGCGTACCAGCGTTCCCAGAATTGTCTTTCGCGATCGACCAACATAAGCCGCGCTGCCCCGCTTTATACCCCGCGGGGATGATACGAATGCGGCTGCGTTTAGCAACGTGCAATCACATAAATTTGCAAACTACCTGTCGATGAAGCGATAGGCGCAATTATTACGCATCAGTCGACACAGATCATCGGCGTGACGTCGCCGCCGGTGATTTCCGCAAAACAACCGAAAGGAGAATCATCCGCTTCGCAAACGCCCGTCGCCTCACCCGGCGGCGCCTCGTAATCGGTGACGCCGTCTTGCGCCATGCATCGCCCCTCGCAATCGCTCGCATCGGAACAGGATGCGCCGGCATCGCCATAGGGAACGACGCAGCGCCACAAGCCAAGCAATCCTTCCTGACGCACAACGCCGCCCTGTTCCGCGCAGGCGTCTTCGTCGACCTTGTCGCGGGACTCAG
>CAMYNO010000100.1 GCA_947259815.1 uncultured Parvularculaceae bacterium | reverse complement strand
TATGGCTTCAGGATATGGTGTGCAGCGCCGGCAGCCTTAGCAAGCGTAAATTGTTGCAGATCGTTTTCCGTAGCGCAGAGAATGATGATCGGCTTACTGGCGTCTTCTAACTCCGAGACGCCGCGCAGGAAATCCAGCGCGCCCATGGATGGCAAGTCCCAATCAAGCAGGACGACTTTGGTTTCATTGTCACGACAAAAATCGACGCCTTCGGCAGCGGTTTTCGCCTGACCTGCGTCAAAACCGAGATCGGCAACGATACGCGCCGCGATTTCGCGGATAACGTCGGAATCGTCAATGATAAGGCAGGTGTTTTTCTGGCTCATATCGCTCCTCACGCAGGGCTGTTTGGTTGTGGTGAGGATTGTGCCAAGTTTGCGTTAGGAACGCATTAACGATCTCGCCGCTCAGCCGCCAAAATCACCGCCGAAGCGAACGTTAATGACCGCCTTTTCGTCGTCTGCGGCGACATCAACGGTTCCCCCGTCAGCGACGATCATTTGAGCCGCGATTAATGCCGGCGTGAATTTGGGCGTAAGATCCCGCGCCTCCCCGCGCAGGGCTTTCACCAGATCATCCTGAAGATAGATGCGCTTGCCCGTCGCTGTAATCGCAAAGTCGTTATAGCGACCATCAATCTTGACGGTCCCGCCGCGGGGCACAAAGTCAGCAGCGGCGTTTGCAAGGATTAGAATGGATTTGACGCACTCCTTCGGCGCCATATCGCCTTCCAGCGTCCAATCAAGGTCAGGTTTTACAGTATCATACAGGCCCTGAAGCGCCGCCTGGGCGTCCTCCAGCGAAATCTGCGCGCCGAACCCGCCCGCAGCACCGTAGGCAAGGCGCGCATAGCTTAAAAGCGCCAACGCCTTTTTGGCGCCGGATCGGATGAGATCGAGCGCCGCACTGCGCATCGTTTCATCCATCTCAGGGTCATCGAGCACATCCAGGCCCGAACCGATTGCGCCGACCGGATTGATCAAATCATGGCAAACGCGCGAGGACAAAAGCGCGGAGAGCCCCAGCGCATCGGGGCCGTCGTCAATTTCATCCTGCGGTAACGGGGTCTCCGACATCGGCGCGCAACTCCTGACAAATAGATCGGCCATCATCATATGGCCGATTCGCACAGGCGCCGTGAGCCCTGTCAGTCAGGTTTTTTGCGCCCCGCGCCTCACCCTGTGCGGTGCGATCTGTCAGCTACAGCTCGATCCAAGCGCCGGATCCATCGCGAACGCATTCGCCGGCGCCTGCTTCATTGATCAACTTCTCAGCCGTGAGCGCCGCCGTCACATCGATGGGAACGCCGTTTTGCGCGGCAAGGTCTGCGTACAGGGCTTTGCGCTGCTGATTGATATCACGGACCTCACGGCGCAGTTGTGTATCGACCGCACTGTCATCAACGATCCCGATATACCCGTCGGCTTGCTCGCCGATTATGCAACGCGCCTTGGCGTCTTCGACGGCCGCACTCGCCGCGTGAGACGGCGTTGCAGCAAGAATGAAACCGGAAACCGCAACAGCAGCCAAACAGAAATGTTTCTTTGTCATGACGATTCCTAAAAAATATCCGGATTGTTAGCGATCAGGTCTTCGATTTCGCGGTCGAGTTTGACCCGCACTTCCTGATCAATTTTCACGTTCAAATTGACCTCGATGGGCTTGTCGCCGCCCTCAAGTCTTACGGTCGTGCACGCGGCAAGCGCCACAATTCCCGCAACCATCATCGGACCGACAATGCCTCTCATCAGCAATTCCATCGCATAATCCTCAGTTTCCGGCATCCAGCGCCGTCTGAAATTGTTTTACATCGCTCATTCGGCGAAAACTAGGCAGAATTAAGTACATTGACAGCAGCCTATTTTTCCTCGGTTTTCCTACCCGCCCTGGCAAACGATCTGTTTCGGCTTTCCGTCATTCCCCGCTTCGTTCGACCGCCTGACGAATTTGCAGCTCCAGGTTTCGCGAAAGATTGGCCTGACTCAGTAACTCCAGAAGCGCCGCCTCCAGGGTCACATTATACTTCACCGGCACACGTCCCTGAGCGCCGTTTATGCTGACCTCGCCGGTGCCTTCGAAATTCATCCGAAAATCAAGCCGGCCGTCGAGCGGGCCATCGACAAGGACCGACAAGGTTTCGAACTGAAGGTCACGCAATACATCGAATGCAATTTGCGCATCCCCGCCCGCACTCGCGGCGGCGTCTCCTGCCTTACCGACATAAGAAAGTCGGCCGGGACCATCGGCAACCAATCGTCCGCCCACAAAGCTTGCGCGGCTGTTCTCTACAAGTACAGGTAAAACGCCGTTGAGCGACCCTTCGCCGGTCAAACCATCTACGTCCACGAAATTGAGAAGCTGTTGTAAATCGACGGACTCAACGCTCAGCGACGCATAAGCGTTGCCGCCAGAGAAATTTGCCGTCGCACCGCGAACGCCAATCTCGCCGCCAAACCACGGAAATATCGCCCGCTCTACGAGTAGCTTATCGTCGCCCGGCATATCGAAAACGATCTCGCCGTCCGCTAATTGCAGAGCGCCAAAATCGACGCCCTCTAGCGTAATCGTTTGCGCGCCGTCCGTAGCAATTGGCCAAAGGTTGGCGAAAGCGACTTCGCCATTAACGCCGACGGTCTTGGTCACCGTCAGGCCGGGCCCCCGAAAGGATACATCGTCAAATTTAATCTTCGCCCGAGACTGAATTCCATCGGGGGACCACGAAAAAGCGACGTCACCGTCGGCGGCGCCTTGAGTAAGACCGATAATCCCCTTTAGCACCGGCGCGATCTTGTCCGGCTGTAATCCGGCAGGCTCAAAGTTCAGACGCTCAAACAGGAAGGTCGCCTCACCGGACGCTGTCTTGATATCGTGCCGGCCTGAGCCCGCGCCAAGGCGCGCTCCATCCGTGGTTGAGGCTGTATAGCTGAAACGCGCGACGTCATCGGCCAATTGCATCGATCCCGTCGCCAGCAAAGGCGCGACTTTCGCCGCTGCACTGTATTCTGTCATGCGCAACTGATCGGCCTCGATATTTATCGTCATGCCGTCCCGCTCAAGAGAAAATTCGACATCGGCATTGGCGCGATCGAATTTCAGCAGGTCATTCATGACAACGGCGCCGCCTTTCG
>CAMYNO010000099.1 GCA_947259815.1 uncultured Parvularculaceae bacterium | reverse complement strand
GGTGCGGAGCGATGAGTCGATCATTTTCGATCCGACTTTCACGATCAGTCCGCCAAGGAGGTCCGGATCAACGCGGGTATCCAGGTTAACCGCCTTGCCGATCATGGATTCAATCTCCATACGGAGAGATTTAATCTGCTCGTCATTCATTGGCGCAGCCGAGGTTGCGCTTGCGGAGACTTCTCCGCGCGCCTCTGCTGCATGCGCAAGATACGCGCTGATCATCGCCTCTAGCGCGAACAGGCGCCGGTTCGATGCAACGAGCTTCAGGAAATTTTGCGTCGTCTGGGAAAAGCCGGCGCGCTCGGCAATCGCGCCAATCGCTGCGAGCTGATCGTCGCGATCATAAACCGGGCTTTTCAAAAAAGTTTTTAAATCATCCGACTCATTAATCGTCGTGCGCAGCGTCTTCAGCTCGGCCTCAACCGAATCCGCGTTGCCGTCTTCGCGCGCCAAACCAAACAGCGCCTCGGCGTAACGACCGGCAACGCCAGTCGTCGACACAAAATCGCCTGCTGCGTTTTCACTGGACACGTAGAGCGGCTCCCTAATTCTCGTCAGAGGCAACGCCGCTTTTTCAGCGGTCGTGCAAACCTTTGAATTCACTAGCAAAATCAGCGACATGGCGTGGGTCGCCGGCCCTCTGTGCGAGAGCGCGGCGAGCGGTAGCACGGCCCATCAGGGGACGCAATAATGCTGCGGTGCGGCGGAATGGCTAATTTTCCAACCTGACGACCGTCAGAATTCGAGGCCGAAGCGCAAGCCCAAATTGTCGAGCCCTTCATTGGGATCGCACAGCCCGGCATTCGATAAATGCGCCCAGTAGACAGACGCGTTCAAGCGCTGGGTCAGCTTAACGCCCGCATTCGCATTCAGCCGAAATAATGCCCGGCAACCAAGGAAAACCGTGTGACCGCCGCGACCGGTATCATGGACGGGATTAAAGGGACCGGTCTCGCCATTGTGGATGGCCCCGCCCACGCCGCCGGTAATGAAATAGCGGTCCCTCAGGTCAAAACGCCAGTCGAGACCGGCGTATATCTGGCTGGTCGCATCCGAATCGAAGGCAATCGTTGCGCCAATAACGGGCCGCGGCGCCAAAATGGCGGCGAGGAAATCCGGGGAGCGCAAGACGATCTCCCCGTTTAAGGCGGCGCCCTGCTCTTTGTCGACGCCCTGCCCGCCAAAGCCCTGCGCAGCGACGCCGCCACGCAATTCTTCGATATAGGCTTCAGCACACACCGGCGACGCCAATATCACAGCCCAAAAAATCGCAACAAGAACACGCATCTCAACCAACAACCCCCGCACCGCCTCATGGATGACGGCCCTGCAAAACCATATCAAACCCAAGCTATATTACGATAGCGTGATTTAGAGGAACGAATATGGGTCAATATCGACGACACGGCGAACAGACCCATGCATTTTGACCCGTGGCAGCCAGTCGTCGAGATAAGCCTGCAAATTCACATCCCGGCGCGCTTTGACGAGAAAACGCATCCGCGCCTCGCCGCGCAATCGGTAAATGGGCGCTCTTGCCGGACCCAGAACCTCAACCCCGTCGCCAATGGGCGCAGCGGCGCGCATGGCTTTTGCCGCCTCATGCAAGGCCATTTCGTTTCGCCCCCGTAAAAGAACAGCGGCAAGACGGCCATAGGGTGGAAATCCCGCCATTTTCCGGCTGGTCGCCTCGGCGGCGAGGAATGCGTCGCGATCGCCGCTCGCGAGAGCCTGAAAGACCGCCGCTTCCGGCTGATATGTCTGTAGCAATGCGCGCCCGGCTTTCTCGCTTCTCCCCGCCCGCCCGGTGACCTGCGCGAGAAGCTGGTAAGTACGCTCCGCCGCCCGCAAATCGCCGCCAGCGAGGCCGAGATCGGCGTCCACGACCCCAACAAGGGTAAGGGATGGGAAATGATGCCCCTTGGCCGCGATTTGCGTCGCGATCAGAATATCAATCTCGCCCGCATGCATCGCCGCCAGCAGCTCACGCACAGCACGCGGACCGGGCGCCGCATCCGACGACAGGACACCGATTGCCGCATCCGGCCAGCGGGAGGCAGCTTCCTCCGCCACCCGCTCAACCCCCGGCCCGCAAGGCGCAAGCGAACCCACCGCTTTGCAATTAGGACAGGCGTCTGGCTTTGGCATGGAAAACCCGGTGTGGTGGCAAACCAGGCGGTTTTCGAAACGGTGCTCAACCAACATGGTGTCGGAATCCGGCGCCGTCATTTTATGCCCGCAACGCCGGCAAAGCGTCAGCGGCGCATATCCACGCCTGTTCAAAAAAAGCAGCGATTGCTCACCCGCGGAAAGATTGGCGTTCACCTCCACGATCAACGCCGGCGACAGCCAGGCGCCAGCCTCGGGCCCGTCCTGACGCATATCCGTCAGCTTGATATCGGGCAGGACGGCATCGGCGAATCTCGCCGCCAACCCGACGGCGCTGTAACGCCCCTCATCCACATTGACCACGGTTTCAAGCGAGGGCGTCGCCGAGGCGAGGATGACCGGAAACCCGGCGCGCGCGCCGCGCGCAACGGCGAGATCGCGGGCATGATAGATGACGCCGTCTTCCTGCTTGTAGGCGCTGTCATGTTCCTCATCGACAACGATAAGTTTGAGATTTTGGTAGGGCAGGAAGAGAGCCGAGCGTGCGCCGACGACAAGCCGCGCCTGTCCTTCCGCGACCCGGCGCCAGGTGCGGCGTCTGGCGGCGGCTGTCATGTCCGAATGCCAGGGCGCGGGCGGCGCATTAAAGCGTGCTTCAACCCTTTCAAGAAACGGCGCGGTAAGCGCAATTTCCGGCAACAAAATAAGCGCCTGCGCGTCTTGATCCTGCTTTAGCGCCGCCGCCACTGCATCGAGATACACCTCCGTCTTGCCGGAACCGGTGACGCCGTCGAGCAGAACCGTCTGGTGGCGCCGCTCAATGACGGGCGCCTTTAGTCGTTCCGCGGCAAATGCCTGATCTTCCGAAAGCGCCGGACCGGCGGCCTCCAGGTTAGGCGACTTGAATGGCGGATCGGGATCAATCTTTACCGCGCGAAGGGCCCCGGATTTTTCAAGGCCGCGGACAACCCCGTCACTGACCCCGGCCGCTGCAGCAAGTTCAGCGGCGGTCGCCGGCGCACCTCCCGCCGCGTCCAGCACTTTTTGGCGTTGCGGCGTCAAGCGCGTAAGCGCTGCGCCCGTCGTCACGTAACCGGTCTGTGCTTTTGGAGCGGCGATCGCATCGCCGGAGCGCATGCACATGCGCAGCACCGATCCCGGCGGAAACATCGTGTAGCGCGCCGACCAGGCGAGAAAATCGAGAACATCCGGCGCCAGAGGCGGCGCATCGACCGTCTCGCTAATCGCCTTCAGTTTTTCCGCCGGCACGCCCTGATCGGCCGGTTCAGGCCAAACAACGCCAATTATTTCGCGCGGTCCGAAAGGCGCAACGACAAAAGAACCGGGCGACGGCACACCCCCAGACGGCGCAAGGTAATCATAGGCTTTAAAAAGGGGCAGCGGAAACAACACCTTGACCCGCACCGCCGCGCCGGATTCCGTCAAATTCAATTTCGTTGGCGAATTCATGCGCGCGCGCTTGATCCCGTGACCCGTTTCGAGTGAATTACCGCGCATTGTCTTGATCAGCGTCGGTGCAACCGCAATGCGTCTTTTTCTGTTTTTCGCCGTCCTCGCCGTTTCCGGGATTTTCGGCGCCGGAACGGCTGAGGCTAAATACAGCCTTTGCAATAAATCAAGCTACGCCTTGTCGGCTGCGATTGGCTATGTGGATGGCGACCGGCTCGCCACCCGTGGTTGGTGGCGGTTGCGTCCGGGCCAATGCAAAGTGGTTCTCACCGAGCGCACAAACCCCGGACGGTACTTCGTTTATGCCGAAGGCATACCGGGCCATAGCGGACCGCTTCGCACCTGGTCGGGAGAAACACCGCTGTGTGTGGAAAACTACGGTTTTTTTAACCTGCGCAACCAGGAAGTTTGCCGCGGCGCCCCGCTCAGCCAACGCCGCTTCTTTGACGTCGACGTGACGGAAGCCGCCGGCGGCAACTGGCAGACCGATTTTACCGAGGCCAGCAATTTCACCGTCTATTCAGCCGAAGTCGCCGGCGTCCAGCGCCTGTTGCGCGATGTCGGCAAGGAACTCTCGCGCATCGACGGCGCCATGGGACGGGCAACCCAGCGCGCCCTTGCTTCCTATCGAAAGGAAAAAGGGCTGACGGCGTCAAACAGCATAGACGACGAATTGATCGACGCCCTGATTGAAGATGCGAATGCGCGCGAAGCCAAGCTCGGGTTTTTCTACTGCAACAAAACGAACGATGCGGTTTGGGCGGCCATCGCAGAGCCGCAAGAAGATGAACAATACATCTCAAGAGGCTGGTGGAAGCTTGAGCCCGGCGGGTGCTCGAAAATCCTGAAAGGCGAGCTGGAACGCGACCACTACTTCGTATACGGTGCAGTTGAAGACGGTACGGTCGAAAAACGACTGACCGAAGGCGACAAGGCGTTCTGCGTCAACGCGGTTATGTTCAGTGCAAAAAATGAACTGGCTTGTTCGGAACAGGATCTTGACGAAGCCCTCTTCCGTCGTGTCGACATTGGCGGGGCGCCGTCTGCGACTTTCGAGTTCACACCGGACATGTTCGCACCACCGCCGACGCAATAGCTTTATCACTTCTGAAGGGCCTGCCTTGACCGACCTTCGCCATATCGAGTGTTGGGTATTCGACCTCGACAACACCCTCTACGCTGCCGAATGCCAGCTATTTGCAGAGATCGATGCGCGCATGACCGCGTATATTCGCGACCGTCTTGCGATGGCTCACCACGATGCGCGTAAACTGCAGAAGGACTATTACGTCCGCTACGGCACAACCATGGCCGGACTCATGCAGGAGCACGATGTCGAGCCGGATCATTTTCTCGATTTCGTGCACGATATCGATCTCGCCAGGATAGAACGAAACCCTGCTCTTGCCGTAGCGCTCGATGCGCTGCCCGGCCGAAAATACATCTATACGAACGGATCGGTTGCGCACGCTGAAAACGTTGCAGGCGCGCTTGGCATATTTGATCTGTTCCACGATGTTTTTGACATCAAGGCGGCGGCGTACACGCCCAAGCCTCACCGCGCCCCTTATGAAACCTTCGTCAGTCGATTTGATATTTCGCCGACGCAGGCAGTCATGTTTGAAGATCTGGCGCAAAATCTTGAAACGCCGCACGCCATGGGCATGACGACAGTGCTTGTCTGTTCCGACGCCGCCTGGCTCGCCGACGAACCGCACGATAAACGCCCCGCCCGCATTGGCGAGAGCGCGCCGCATATTCACCACGCAACAAACGACCTGACCGAATTCCTGAGTAACGCGCGGACCGCTAACGCCGCCTGATTGAATAGAAAGTATTCCATGTCCGAATTAAAAGACCTTGCCCGCATCATTGACGACGCCTGGGAGCGCCGCGGCGAGTTAACCGTAGAAACGACCGGCGAGATACGCGGCGCCGTTCTCGCTGCGCTTCAGGTGATCGACGACGGTTCGGCAAGGGTGGCAGAGCCAACGCAATCGGACGGAAACATCACCCAATGGACCGTCAACCAATGGCTGAAAAAAGCGGTGCTGTTATCGTTCCGGCTTAATCCCAATGATCTGATAGCCGGCGGCCCCGGCGCAGCAAACTGGTGGGACAAGGTCGCGTCGAAATTCGACGGATGGAAGGCCGCCGACTTTGAACGGGCCGGTTTTCGCGCGGTGCCGGGCGCTATCGTGCGCCGTGGCTCCTATGTGGCCCCGAACGCCGTATTGATGCCGTCCTTCGTCAACATTGGCGCTTATGTGGGTGAGGGGGCGATGATCGACACATGGGCGACAGTCGGCTCTTGCGCACAGATCGGCGCCAATTGCCATATTTCCGGCGGCGCAGGCATTGGCGGCGTTCTGGAGCCGCTCCAGGCGAACCCCGTAATCATCGAAGACAATTGTTTCATCGGCGCGCGCGCGGAAGTTGCAGAAGGCGTCATCGTCCGCGAAGGATCGGTCCTGTCCATGGGCGTTTATCTCGGCGCCTCCACCAAGATCGTAAACCGCGAAACCGGCGCGGTAACCTATGGCGAAGTACCGCCCTATTCCGTTGTCGTCTCCGGCTCCATGCCGTCGGACAAGGGTGGGCCGAACCTATATTGCGCCGTCATCGTCAAGCAGGTCGACGAAAAGACCCGCGCCAAAACCTCCGTAAACGAATTGTTGCGGGATTAAGCGTCGCAAGGCCTCGCTATCAATCGATTGCGAGCTGGCCTAAGATACCGCAATGACCAGCATTGATCCCGTCGAGCTTTCCCGCGCCCTTATCCGCCGGCCGTCCGTGACGCCAGCCGATGAAGGTGCGCTCGATGTGCTGGAGCATGCGCTCTCAGGGATCGGGTTTCACTGCACCCGCCTCAAATACGAAGATGTCGACAATCTTTTTGCACGTTTTGGAGACGCCAAGCCGCATTTCTGTTTCGCCGGGCACACAGATGTCGTCCCGCCGGGGGACGAAACCGCCTGGTCCCGCCCGCCTTTCGAAGCGACCGTAAATGACGGACGCCTCTGGGGCCGGGGCGCCGCGGACATGAAATGCGCGATTGCCGCTTTCGCCAGCGCTGCGGCGCGCGCGATTGAATCAGGCGCGGTTAAGGGCTCGCTTTCTTTTCTCATTACCGGCGACGAGGAAGGCCCCGCCATAAACGGCACCCGCAAGATGCTTGAATGGCTGCGTGACAATGACATTACCATTGACCACTGCCTGGTCGGCGAACCTTCGAATCCGGATGAAATCGGGGACATGATCAAAGTCGGACGTCGCGGCTCGATCAATTGCTGGCTGACGGTGAATGGCAAGCAAGGGCATGTCGCCTATCCGCACCGCGCGCAGAACCCGATTCCCGCCCTTATGCGCAAGCTGTTGGTTCTGTCGGAAACGCCGCTTGACGACGGGTATGAGCGTTTCGACCCGTCAAGCCTTCAGGTTACGGATATTCATATCGGCAATCCGGCCCATAATGTCATACCGGAAAAAGCATCCGCGCGTTTCAACGTACGCTTCAATCCCAACTGGACCGGCGCATCAATTGAGGCCTGGGCGCGCGACAAGGCCGAGGCTGTCGCCAAGGAAGCGGGCGTTCCGTATACGCTGGAAACAATCATTTCAGGCGAAGCATTTCTGACGACGGATATGGATTTCCTCCACCTGTTGCAGGACGCCATCGAAGAAAAGACGTCTCGACGCCCAGAGCTTTCAACCACTGGCGGCACCTCTGACGCCCGCTTCATCAAGGATATTGCGCCAGTCGCCGAGTTCGGCATGGTCGGCGCAACCATGCACCAGACCGACGAAAACGTAGCTGTCTCGGACATAACACTGCTGACCGAAATTTATTTGACCATTATCAGGCGCTATTTCGAACGGTTCACGCCGTGATCAGCCTTGATTACGCAGCAACGCATTTACGCGGGATCTGGCGGCTCGCGGTCGGCGATGAAAATTGGCGCGATGAGTTGGACATCACGACCGAAGGCGTATTCGCCTCCCTTTGGGCGATAGCGTTCGCGGCGCCTTTTGCCATTCTCGGCGTAATTACAGATTCCAATATCGCCAAATCGGCGCCGGCCTATCAAAATTCGGCCTACGCAAAAATCCCGCTCGCCGTCATTCTTCCTACTGAGCTTCTTTCATCGCTTATTGGATGGCTCATAACGTTAGCTGTGCTCGGCTTCACAGCAAGGCGGCTCGGCCAATCGAGGAACGCTGCGGGCCTGATTATCTCTTATAACTGGAGCCAGCTTCTCGCCTTTATCACGATACTCGCGCCGGCCTGCACCATCGCATTGACAGGCAACGCCCAGCTGAGCGCGCTTATTTACCTCGGCATTTTTGTTTTCAGCATCTATTTGTTTTGGGTAGTGCTGCGACGTAACATCGAAATCGATGTTAGCATTACAATCGCGCTTATTGTCGGCCTGTTCGCTTTGTCGCTGGGCGTTTCGACAATCCTGTTAAACGCAGCGCACTGGCTAAATCAGCTTGCTACGTAATCAGCGCGAATGAAATAAAGACCGTCCGGCGGCGCCACGGGACCACAAGCCTCCCTTGCCTTCGCTTTCAGCGCCTTTTCAAAATCGCGCACGCTCCATTTCCCGCGACCGACCTCAACCAGCGACCCGACAATCGAGCGCACTTGATGGTGCAAAAACGAGCGCGCCGCGCAGCGTATAATAATTTCCTCGCCTTGCCGCGAGACGGAAATTTCATTGAATGTTTTTACCGGTGTCTCGGACTGGCACTGGGTGGAACGAAACGTCGTGAAATCATGCCGGCCAACAAGACACTGCGCCGCCTCATGCATCGTTTCCGCATTCAAGGACGTGGAAACCTGCCAGGCTCGGCCACGTTCCAGCGCCAGCGGCGCACGGCGATTGACGATACGATATTCATAAGATCGCTGAATGCACGAAAACCGGGCGTGAAAATCGTCGGCGACGACTTCCGCCGATAAGACTGCAACCGGCGACGGCTTCAGAAAGTGATTAATTCCGTCGCGCACCACATCCGGTTCAAAGGTTTTTCCCAAAGCTACATGGGCGGTCATGGCGAGCGCGTGCACGCCAGCATCCGTACGGCCTGCCGCAAAGACATTGGCCTCCTCCCCCGACAGCGACGTTATCGCATCCTCCACAGCTTCCTGCACGCTTCGCCCATTTTTCTGGCGCTGCCAGCCGACAAACGGTCCGCCGTCAAATTCAATTATCAGCTTGTAATGCGGCATGGGCTCAACCAAGCAATTGGCCGCGCGACAACACAAAGCCCCGCAAAAACTCCCTTGCGGGTTGCGCGCGTTTTCCCGCCCGTTGCAGCGTGGTTATCGACACCGCCCCTTCGCCACAGGCGATTTTGATATCATCCTCCGCATCGAGAATTTCACCCGGCGCGCCGTTGCCTGGCGCCATCGACGACATGAGTGCTTTAACGCGGGCGCCGTCCGCCTCGAACCATGCGCCGGGAAACGGCGCCAGTCCGCGAATGTGACAATCAATTTCACTGGCAGGCCGCGACCAGTCTATTCGGGCTTCGTCCGGCGAGATTTTATGCGCATAGGTAACACCCTCCTCACTCTGGGGCGTTTCGGTCAGCGCGTCACGCTCAAGCGCCGCCAGCGCGCGCGGGGCCAAACCGGCGGCCACGGGCGCGAGCTTGTCGTGAAGCGTCGCCATGGTTTCGTCTGACGCAATCTCAACCGTCTCCGACAATAGAACAGGACCGGTATCAAGCCCCGCCTCCATGCGCATGACCTGGACCCCCGTAACTTTGTCGCCAGCCATGATTGCCCGCTGGATCGGCGCAGCGCCCCGCCAGCGCGGCAACAACGAAGCATGCAAATTCAGGCAGCCATAATGCGGCGCATCGAGCACAGCCGGCGGCAAAATAAGCCCATACGCCACAACAATCGCCACATCCAGATTGAGCGCGGCAAACGCCTCAATTGCTTCCGACTTCTTGAAACTCTTCGGTGTGCGGACTTCCAGACCGAGATCGTCTGCGAGGTATTGCACCGGCGACGGCGTCAGTTTCTGGCCGCGCCCCGATGGTTGCGGTGGGCGGGTATAGACGGCGACAACATCATGTCCCGCAGCGACGAGCTCCGAGAGAACCGGCGCTGCAAAATCCGGCGTTCCCATGAAGGCAAGCC
>CAMYNO010000098.1 GCA_947259815.1 uncultured Parvularculaceae bacterium | reverse complement strand
GGCGACGTCAGAGGCGCCGTGATGGCTGAAAAAGCCGTCACGAGCGCGTTACGGGTTACGGCTGAGGTGCTGAACGAGATCGGCGCGATCAATAACCAGGTGACCGTAAATGTACTGTCCAGCAGCGACTTCCTGGTCGTGCGCAGCGCCATCATGCTAGCCCTTAAAAGCCATCCGGACGCGCGACGGGATGTTGCCGACGCGCTCGCACAGATTGAGCAGCCGCAGGTGATTGAGGCGCAACCATGCTAGCAAACGATATCCGCCGGGCTCTAACGCCGACGGCCGTCTTAACTGATGCCAAAATTGTGCCGGACGCCTGGCAGGCAAGCGTTCTCGAAAGCGAAAGTGACAAACAGCTTTTGTTGTGCAGCCGCCAGAGCGGCAAGAGTACCGTCGCCGCCGCCCTCGCCCTTCATAAGGCGATCTATAGCGCTGGCGCATTGGTCATTTGCATTTCGCCGTCTCAGCGTCAAAGCGCGGAGCTTTTTCGGAAGTGCGTCGATCTATATCGGCAGCTTTCTGATGTGGTTTCGGGAGACTTCACCGTTATGCGTGCGGAATTCGCAAATGGTTCCCGAATTGTATCCTTGCCGGGAAGTGAGCAAACTATCCGCGGATATTCCGGCCCAAGCCTGATTATTGCCGACGAGGCCGCTCGCATTCCGGATAGTCTGTATCACGCGGTGCGCCCAATGTTGGCGACGACGCGCGGGACGTTTCTTGGCTTGACAACGCCCTACGGCTGTCGCGGTTGGTTTTATGAGGCTTGGGAAAGCGGCGAAGGTTGGAAGCGTACACGCATCACAGCAAACGATTGCCCACGCATCGATCCGACATGGCTCGAAGAGGAGCGGCGCCTGATCGGTGATTGGAGCTTTCGTCAGGAATATCTGTGCGAATTCGTTGACACCCAGGACCAATTTTTCGCGAGCGAAATTATCGACGCATGTTTCAATGCGGACATCGCGCCATTGTGGGGCGACGCAGCATGAGCTTGGGAACAGTTCGATATTTTGTTGGTGCTGACATCGGCCAAGTTTCCGATCCAACGGCGATCGCAGTCATCAGGGAATCGAAGCCGCGAGGCCGTGATGCATCCTTCCATCTGGTTCACCTAGATCGGTTTGAACTGGGGCAATCGTATCCGGCGCAAATAGAGCGGATACGGGCAATCATATCCCGCCCGCCCCTTTCAATTTCATCGACAAAGTTGGCTGTTGACGCGACGGGCGTCGGCCGAGCTGTTTCGGATTTGATGAACGAGAAGCGCCTCAATCACACGGCAATTTCGATTACGGCTGGCGACAATGTTTCGGAAGAAAATCGGCGCATACGCGTCGGCAAAAGCCTTCTTGTCGGTAGGTTGTTGACGAGCCTGCACGATTTGAAGCTTCAGATTTCGCCCGATATTCCGCATGCCGATCGGCTTCGAAAAGAGCTGCAGGATTTTCGCGTTGCATTCACACCAGCCGGCAACGCGGTTTTCAACGCGCGAGAAGGCCAACACGACGATTTAGTTCTCGCGGTCGCATTGGCGCACTGGATCGCCGTTCCGGCGCGCGGGGGAAAGGCAAGCCGACGATTCAACAATGGGCTGACATACGCACGGAGGTGAAAATGAAGGAAGAACGAAAAATCAACGACAATACCCATGTACTCGCGGCAGACGTAGTCGAACGCGTGCAGCGCCGCCTTGATATTGCGAGGAAATACTCGACCACCGCTTTGGGGACGCCTGACGCGCTTAATCAGGGCAATGTTGCGTCGACGCTCGGCGTTGTTTCGCCGCCAAAAATGGAATTGGGAGAGTTCGACGAAGCGGCAATGGCCATGGTGGCGGCTTACGAGACGGTTGTCGACCAAGTTTATAACGCAGCGCAAGAGAAGGGAAAGCTCCTGGAAGACACGACGCGGACCGCGGACGCATCAATTATTCTCTTCGACGAACGCGGCGCCAATCGTGCTGCAGACCTACGACGCACTGCGCGGTTCGCTTTAGAGAAGGCGGAAGCCTCGTTTTCCAATGCAAACGCGGAACTTCAAGCTCTGGTATTTCCCGATGCTGGAGAATCCAGAATGGCGGAACTTCGCGCAGCTCTGAAAGATATGTCAACAGACGAACGAACGCGGGAAACCGGGCGAGCAAGACGCGAACGAGACGCCGGTATACTTCGCGCCGTCAGCACCGCACACCACCTTGTAAGTGGCGTCTCGGCTGATACCCATCTGGAGTTCGTCGATCTCTATCAGGAAGTCGTAAGGCCGACCGAGTTTGCGGCGCGGAAGTATTTCGGTGAGGCAATACCAAAGCTGAAAGAGGCCGCCGCTGCCGCAGAAAGTCTGTTGGGAAAGATGCGGGAGACACAGCGCGCTGAGCGGATCCGCGCCAAAAAAGTTGCCTAGGGACGTGGCGTCCCCGTGGCGCGCCCCGGCGGGTCTTTATGCCTACGCCCGCTGGGGCTGCACATTTCGCTGGCGGGGCTACTGTAACTGGCAGTAAGTCGAAGACCGTGGCGGCGCTATAGGGGTCCGAAGATGTCGCGTCGGACCCGAATAGATAATGGCGATTCGGCGAGCTTTAAGGCTCGTTTTTCAAGTCGTTTCGGCAGTCGGCGATAAAGTACAGAATTTCGGAGAGCCGGTCGATCTCCTCGCTCAGGATATCTGCGACGCCAAGTATCCCGTCATTATCGTAATTTGCTTCCTGCGATCGCAGCGCCAATTCAGCCGCGCGTATCCTTCGGATAAGGGGCGACAATTCATTTTCGGCGACAATCAGCGATTTCATTTCGGCCCCCGTTCCAGTGCTTGAATCTCTTCCGATACGGTCACCAAGTCGCGGCTGATTTCTTCCAGGCGATCGACCAGGGCGTCAAATGGGGTTTTTGGACCGTCGCCATTTCCGCCTGCAGCAGCAGGAATGCGCCGTGTTCGGGCGGCCGGAAATTTGATGATTTGCGCAGAGTAATTGCATTCTGGTGTTTTTGGTCTTTCGAGTGCGACTGCTGACATTTCTTTCTCCATAGTGTCTGTTTCAGGTGCTTCCCGGATGCTTCCCATAGGAAATGCGCTCCAGGCGGAGAAATTTGCGTCTTGAATAAGCGATTGTTTTTATTTAGGTATCTGGTGCCGCAAGAGAGGCTCGAACTCCCGACCCCCTGATTACAAATCAGGTGCTCTACCAGCTGAGCTATTGCGGCCCTGATCGCCGTTGACCGGCGAAAGCGCTAGATAAGCGAACTTGGCCGCGTTGGCCAGCGTATTTTACTGGTCAAAACCGGGATTTTCGCGGTTCAGTTTCCGGATGAGGCCGGGCCATGCGAGATTGTCGCCAAGCCCCGCGACAAAGGCCGGCGCCCCTTGCTGGAGTACTTTTGCGCTCATCGCCGGCGGTTCTTCGAGCGGCGGCTTGATATCGGACTGGGCAAGGATCTGCGCCCGGCAGGCCTGCTCCAGAAAATACATGCGCATGAAAGCGGTCGCGCAATTGGCCCCGACAGTCAGGGTTCCGTGATTACGCAGGATAAGAAAATTGTGGTTGCCGAAATCATGGACGATCCGCGCACGTTCATCGTGATCCGTCGCGATCCCCTCATAGTCGTGATAGGCGACGTCGTCATGGCAAACCATCGCAAATTGCGAATACCGTTTCAGCCCGCCCTCCTGCGCCGAGACCGCAACGCCATAAGGCGTATGCAGATGAAGCACAGCGTGAGCGTCTTCGCGCGCCATGTGGATCGCAGAGTGAATCGTGAAGCCGGCCGGGTTTGAAAAATACGGCGTTTCGCCAACCACATTGCCGTTGACGTCGATCTTCAAAAGACAGGACGCCGTTATTTCTTCGAAGAATACGCCATAGGGATTGATCAAAAACCGTTCCGCGCCGCCCTCATCGGGGCAGCGTGCGGAAATATGGGTGAAGATCATATCGTCCCAGCCATATAGCGCCGTCAACCGATATGCGGCCGCCAGATCGCACCGCAACGCCCATTCCGCATCGGAAACCTTGCCCCTTAATGACGGCAGGCTTTGCGGATCGGGGATGGTGAAACCAGCGTCAACGCCCACCGCTTCCTTCGGTTTTTCCTGTGCCGACATTGATAGCCTCCCTTGCCGTTTTTTCTCTTCGCTGGTTTTAACGCCTTGCGAGGAAAGGCGCACGGCTTAATCGCAGTCCTTGGCGAGCCTGATCCCGGAAAACTGCCAGCGCGCATTTGCCGGGAAGAAATTGCGGTAGGACGGGCGAATATGGCCCGCCGGCGTCGCACAGGAACCGCCCCGCAGAACCATCTGCCCTGACATGAACTTGCCATTATACTCTCCGACCGCCCCTTCTGGCGGCGCATATTTCGGATAGGCGACGTAAGCGCTCGCCGTCCATTCCCAGCAATCGCCATAGAGTTGCTGAATTCGGGCCTCGCCCACTACGCCGCGCGGTTCGAATGGAGGCCCGTCCTTACAAAAGCGTCCCTCGATCGGGAACAGAGACGCCGCCGCCTCCCATTCAAATTCCGTCGGCAGGCGGGCGCCGGCCCAAAAGGCGTAGGCGGCCGCTTCATATTGACTGACATGAGTGACCGGCGCGTTCGGGTCGACCTCTTCCTCGCCGAAAAGCGTAAAGCGCCGCCAGCGTCCGCCGTCCTTGCGCCAGTATAATGGCGCCGCCCAGCCTTCCGCTTCAATCAACGCCCAGGCGTCTGAAAGCCATAAGGTCGGATCCGCATAGGCGCCGTCCTCTATGAACGATATGAATTCGCCGTTCGTCACCTGCCGGTTGGCCAGTTGAAAGGGTTGAAGGAACACCTTGTGGCGCGGCCCTTCATTGTCGAACGCAAAGCCCTCGCCGTCCCAGCCGATTTCGCAAAGGCCGCCCTCCATTTGTTCAAATTGCAAGGCGACATTGGGCGATTTTTCTTCCGTTTCCTGACGAGTATAGGCCGCCGGCG
>CAMYNO010000097.1 GCA_947259815.1 uncultured Parvularculaceae bacterium | reverse complement strand
TTTTCACTGATGTCGTTTCTCGGCGAGTTTGCGGACCATGCCGCCGACGCACCACTCTCCCTTTATGACGGCGCGAAATGGACGATATTCTGGTTCTCGTTATTTCTCGCCATGAATATCGTTATCGTCGCCTGCGGCCTGCGCGACGGGGTCGAACGCATTGTTACCATATTGATGCCGGTGTTTTTCGTATTGCTGGCGGGGCTTGCGGTCTATGCGCTTGTCACCGGCGCAGCCGCGAGCGCGATTGAATATCTCTTCAAGCCCCGCTTTGGCGAACTTTCGCCGGATATTGTTCTCGCCGCCATGGGACAGGCGTTTTACTCAATCGCTGTCGGCACAGCCGCCATGCTCACCTATGGCGCATTCCTTGACCGGAAAGAGAACATTGCCACCAATGCCGGTTTGATCGCCGGCGCCGATACGGTGGTGGCGATCATTGCCGGGCTGATGATTTTTCCAATCGTCTTTGCCTTCAGCCTCGATCCCGCCGCCGGTATGGGGCTGATCTTTCAGGCCCTTCCGAACGTGTTTTCGGGAATGCCCGCGGGCAGTTTGATAGGCGGCCTTTTTTTCTTCCTCGCCTTTATCGCGGCGTTGACATCATCGGTCAGCATGTTGCTGGTCACTGTCGCGCTCGCCGAGGAATGGTTTGGGTGGCGCAAGCCGCTCGCCAGCATCATCATCGGCGCCGCCGCCTGGATCGTCGGTATCCTCGGCGTATTCGCCCATGGCATGGCCGAGACCATCGACTTTCTGGCCGGGAGCGTATTCTTGCCAGTCAGCGCGCTGCTTGGCGCGATCTTCGCCGGATGGATCGTGCCGCGCGAAATCATGCGCAGTGAACTCCACAACGCATCGGAACGGACTTTCAGCATCTGGCGCATGCTCATCCGCTGGGTCTGCCCGCTTGGGGTCGGCGCAATCCTTGTATTCGGATTGCTCGCGAAATTCAGCGGCTAGGAACGCCCGACCGGGCGCAGCCATAACCGCGCCCGGCAAAACGTCTTTTTCTCGCTTACATCAATTCCAGCGCGACCGATGTTGCTTCACCGCCGCCAATGCAGAGCGAAGCAACGCCCTTCTTGCCGCCTGTCTGTTGCAGCGCATTGATGAGCGTACAGATAATGCGTGCGCCCGATGCGCCGATCGGATGTCCAAGGGCGATGGCGCCGCCGTGAATGTTCACCTTGTCCTGGTCAAGCTTGTGCTCTCTGATGGACGCGAGCGGCACGACCGAAAACGCCTCGTTGATTTCCCAAAGATCGACATCGCTCGCGGCCCAGCCGGCCCGTTCCAATACTTTCGTGATGGATTCAACCGGCGCCGTCGTGAACCATTCCGGCGCCTGCGCATGGGTCGACATGGCGACGATGCGCGCAAGCGCCTTGGCGCCTTTTTTCTCCGCCGTCGACTCGCGCATGGCAACAAGCGCCGCCGCGCCATCAGAAATCGCCGATGCGTTGCCGGCCGTTACAGTGCCGTCTTTTTCGAAGGCCGCGCGTAATGACGGAATCTTGGACGGATCAACAAGGCCCGGTTTTTCATCATCCGCTATCGTGACGGCGCCTTTGCGGGTTTTCACTTCAACGCCGACAATTTCGTCCCTGAATTTGCCGTCCTTGATCGCCGCCTGCGCCCGGTTGACGGAACGCATCGAGTATTCGTCCTGCTCCTCGCGGGAGAACTGCCATTCGCGGGCGCATTTCTCGGCGAAAACGCCCATGGCGCGGCCCGGCTCATAAGCATCTTCAAGGCCGTCGATCGCCATATGGTCGAAGACCTTTCCGGCGCCGTATTTAATGCCGGTCCGCCCTGTCGGCAGAAGATGCGGCGCATTGGTCATCGACTCCATGCCGCCGGAGACAACCACCTCATTGGTTCCGGCGAGAATCGACTCCGCGCCCTGCATGAGGGCCTTCATGCCCGAGCCGCACATCTTGTTGATAGTCACGCACCCAGTCGACTGCGGCAGCCCGGCGCCGAGCGACGCCTGACGCGCCGGCGCCTGCCCTAAGCCCGCCGGCAGGCAGCAGCCCATGATGACTTCGTCGACGGCGTCTTTCGCCACGCCGCCGCGCTCAAGCGCTGCGTCAATTGCTTGGGAGCCGAGGACAGGCGTTGGCACGCCGGCGAAAGCGCCGAGGAAATTACCGATAGGCGTGCGCGCCATGCCGGCAATGACGACAGGGTCCGAAGCAGTCATAGAATTCTCCTGATATACTCAATACGCCGCGCGGCGGCTTAATCCTGATCGAGGATCTCATATAGCCTGACAAAGGTATCGGAATCCAACAGAGTTTCCCCCGCTTCCTTCGGCAATATGGCGCGATCGACCGCCGGCCCGGTGATCGCTTTCATCGCATCCATATCACGCCAGTAAGAAACCAGGATAAATTCAACGAGTTTTCCGACGTCACGCTTAGCAAACGAACACCCCAGATAACCAGGTGCGCCCTGCATCCTCTGTTTCACTGTCCGTTGAAAAAGTTCAAGCACGGCTTGCGTTTGCGACGGATCGGCGCGGCCGCGCCATTCCCTCAAGATTGTCATGCAGCTTCACGGCCCTTCGCAATAACTTCCAGCGCCATCGTATCCGCAATGGCCCCGGTCGGAGCGTCGGCCGCCTCGGCGCGCCGGAAAATCTCGGCAAGCGTATCGCCGAT
>CAMYNO010000096.1 GCA_947259815.1 uncultured Parvularculaceae bacterium | reverse complement strand
GACCGAACTCTGCGTGCTGGCGGAAATAGGTTTCCTCGCCTGCATAAACATAAGCGTCCATGAAATCGCGAACGCGCTTCAGGTAATCATTGCAACGGTCTGAGTAAGAAAATTCCATGGGGGCTCCTTCGTTCCGCGCGCATGATAGCTATTCGGCGGCGCAAGAAAAGCACCGCGCGCAGTCAATCCGCCATGCGGTCCAGACCATAGCGCCCGGCGCCGGCGGCGGCGAAATAAAGGCTGACAGCAACAAGGATCAAAGCCGGGAACTGGGCGCGGAAATCATCGCCAAGATGGACCACGAAAAACCCGACCAGAAAATTGAACGCCATGATAAGCCCGGCCCAGCGGGTGAACAGACCGAGGATGAACAATATGCCGCAGCCGAACTGGGCGTAGACCGAAAGCGGCGCAAGAATTCCCGGCGCGGGGAACCCGAACTGCGCCATGAAGGTTTCAAATTCCAGCATGCGCTCGGCGCTGACGATATTGTCCCAGACGCCCCAGACAAGGAAGGCGCCGATCAGCCATCGCAATAAAAGATTGCTTGCATCAGAGAAACGCGAAAACCCGGTAAGAAACAAAATTTTTCGCATGGGATCAGCCCTTTCGGCGTTGGCGAAAAAAATCCTTCAGCAATTGCCCGGCTTCTTCGGCGAACGGTCCCTGAACGACTTCCGGGCGCCAGTGACATGTGGGCTGTTCAAAATATTTCGGGCCGTGCCAGACCGCCCCGCCTTTTTCATCGCGCGCGGCAATGACAAGACGCGCAACCCGCGCATGGCTGATCGCACCCGCGCACATTACACAAGGTTCAAGCGTAACATAAAGCGTCGTACCGGGAAGACGGTAATTGCCAAGGTCGCGCGCCGCTGAACGCAGCGCCCGAATTTCCGCATGCGCGGTCGGATCGCTCTCGCCAATGGGCGCATTGCCAGCGGCGGCGAGAATATCGCCGGAGGCGTCAATGAGAACGGCGCCGACGGGGGCCTCCCCCTGCGCCGCGGCCTCCCGCGCCGCGTCGAGCGCGCGCTGCATCAAGAATTCATCGCGAGACTGCGTCATATGGGCATGTCTATTAGCGGCTCAGCCCGGCGGCGGCCAGCGATCCTTAACATCGCCTTTACCGTAGCGCGCGATGCTCTGTCCCGCGAGGAAATTTCCAGTGGATAACACGCAATTCATCAGGGCCGCCGACCGCGCATCGCTCGCCTATGCGGCGATGTTTTTGATCACCATCATCGCCGCCGCCTTTGCGACTGACGGTGTTGTGGTCGGTGCGCGGGGCGTTATTGGCGGCGACTTTCTCGCATTCTATACGGCGGGTGAATTCGCTCTGCGCGGCGAAGCGGCAAGCGCCTATGATTTTCAGGCGTTCGACGCGGCGTTGAAAGCACGTGCGCCGCTGGAGCATGTCGGGATGATGTGGCAATACCCGCCGGCGATGTTTTTCATCGTCGCGCCATTCGCACTGCTCCCTTACAAGATTTCCTATATCCTCTGGACCGTCGCCGGATGGTCCGCTCTTGGATTTTCATTGCGGCGGATCGGCATGCGCGGCGAAATGCTCCGTATACTTCTTTGCTCGTCGACCTGCGTTTCGGTGCTGAGTTTCGGTCAGATCAGCATGGCGACGGCGGGCCTCCTCTTTCTCGCCGCCTATAAGCCCAAGGCAAACTGGATCGTCGCGGGGATCGCCGCCGGCCTGCTGACGATCAAGCCGCAACTCGGCCTGCTTATTCCTTTCGCGTTTCTTGCGCTCGGCGCATGGCGAACCATCGCCGTCGCCTGCGCGACAGCGGCGCTCTTACATCTCCCGACATTGCTCGCATTCGGGATAGAAAGCTGGCCGGCCTTTTTCGACGCGGCCTTTCGCTTTCAGGTGGAGATTTCAGGCGCAGCGTCAATGACGCCGCCACGCGGCATGACCACGCTGTTTGGACAGCTCAAGCTGATCGGGGTTGCGGGCGATACCGCCATGATGGCGCAGATCGCGCTCACTGCCGGACTGGCGGTGATGACAGTCTTCGTCTTTCGCCGGCCGGTCGATGCTCTGGCCAAGGCCGCGTTTCTTGGCGCTGCGGCGATCCTCGCCGCGCCTTACGCCTATGGTTACGAAATGACGGCCCTGCTCCTCGCCGGCGTCGTCGCGGCGCGCGCCGCCGCAACGCCCATGTCGCCTTTGGGCGCCCTGGTCATCGCAAGCTGGATACTGATCGCCAGCCGCCCGTTTTTCGGCGAATTATCCATGGTCAATACGGCGTTTGCGATCAGCGCCGGCGCCCTTGCAACACTTGTCGGCATGATCTTTTACCGCCCGGCAATTGATCGCAATCCGGCAACCGCCTAAAGCTGCGCGATCTTTCGCACGAAACTGAAAAGACGCTCATGTCCGATGACGGCGAACGCATCGCCAAATACCTAGCCCGCGCCGGCATCGCCTCGCGCCGCGAAGCCGAAAAGCTGATCGAACAGGGGATCGTCACGGTCGACGGCGAAACGCTGACCACGCCGGCGTTCAAGGTGACGCCCGAAATGGACATCCGCGTTGACGGAACGCGGGTAGGCAAGCCAGACACGCCGCGCCTTTGGCGCTATCACAAGCCCGACGGGCTGGTGACGACCCATAAAGACCCACAGGGGCGCCCGACCGTGTTCGATGCTCTCGCCGGACGGTTGCCGCGCGTCATTTCCATCGGGCGGCTTGATCTGACAACGGAAGGTTTGTTGCTCCTCACCAATGACGGCGGGCTGGCGCGCTTGCTTGAACTGCCGTCAACCGGGTGGGCGCGGCGCTATCGCGTGCGCGCCTATGGCCGCACAACGCAGGCGGCGCTCGACACCTTGAAAGACGGCGTTGACATCGACGGCGTTCGCTATGGCGCCATTCGCGCCACCCTCGATCAGATGCAGGGCGGCAATAGCTGGATCACCCTGTCGATCAATGAAGGCAAGAACCGCGAAGTGCGCAATGTCATGCGCCATCTGGGACTGCAGGTGAACAGGCTCATTCGCACCGCCTACGGACCGTTTCAGCTTGGCAAGCTGGCGAAGGGTGAGTTCGAGGAAATTCCCGGTAAACAGTTGAAAGAGCAACTCGGACGCAAGCTTGCGGCGGAGGTCGGACTATGAGCAATGTCGTCAATCTCAACCGCTTCCGTAAAAAGAAAGCCCGCGCCGACAAGGAAGCGCAAGCGGAGGAAAACCGCGCGAAATTTGGCCGCAGCAAGACGGAGAAAAATATCGATGAGGCCAACGATAAAAAGGGCGAGGACTTCCTCGACGGCTGCAAGCGTGACGATGAACCCGGTTGAACGAACCAGCTGAGCGACTGAAATAAACATCGCCCAACGAATTGAGGGATCGGGATTTTCAATGCGGATCATCGGCGGTGAATTCAGCGGCAGGCGCCTGGCGGCGCCAAAGGGGCGCGATACACGACCGACCGCCGACCGCACGCGCGAGGCGTTGTTCAACCTTCTCGTCGCGCGCGATGACGTAACATTCGACGCAGCGCGCGTTATCGACCTTTTCGCCGGCTCCGGCGCCCTGGGCTTTGAGGCGCTCTCGCGCGGCGCTGCGTGGTGCTTGTTTGTCGAAACCGATGCTGGCGCGCGCGGCGCCATTCGCGACAATATCGAGGCGCTCCAGCTCTTTGGCGCGACACGAATTCATCGCCGCTCGGCGACGCAATTGGGACCGATGCCAACCAGCGCCGGCCCCGCTTTTTCTATCGCATTTCTTGACCCGCCCTATGGGCGCGATCTCGTTCCTTCGGCCCTTCAGTCACTGCGCGATGGTGGTTGGCTGGCGCCCGGCGCCATTGTCATCGCCGAACAGGGCAAGGACGAAACGCCAGCCGCCGCACCCGGTTTTCACGAACAAGACCGGCGGGTTTATGGCGCAGCGCAGATTGGCGTTTACGCATTTGATGCGGACACAGCCGCAAACAATTGAACCGGCCTCGCCTGCCACAGTTTGCGCTCGACACCGGCGTCGTTAAAATTTTAATTAATTGGCGATAAGCGATTTCACCCAGTGTTTTACGCTTTTCCGTAGAATATTCGGACAG
>CAMYNO010000095.1 GCA_947259815.1 uncultured Parvularculaceae bacterium | reverse complement strand
TGAAGCCGGTAACTCCAAAAACGCACCGCCCTTAAAAGCATTTGCCCGCCAATCATGGCGGGCAAGCGGCGCAGTCGGGTTATCTCGGCTGCATTCTTATGGCTCCATCGAGCCTGATTGTTTCGCCGTTCATATAGCCGTTGCGACAAATCTCCAGCGCAAGCGACGCATATTCTTCAGGGGCGCCAAGCCGTTTGGGAAAGGGCACCATGGCGGCCAGCGCATCCTGAACCTTCTGGTCCATCCCGGCCATCATCGGCGTCCAGAAAATTCCCGGCGCGATGGTGTTCACTCGCACGCCGATCGACATCAGATCGCGTGCAATCGGCAGCGTCATACCGGCGACGCCGGCTTTCGAGGCCGAATACGCCGCCTGTCCGATCTGACCGTCAAACGCCGCAACAGACGCTGTATTGATCACAACGCCGCGTTCGCCATCCTCTTTCGGATCGTTCTTTTCCATCGCCGCAGCAACGAGGCGGATGCAATTAAACGTTCCAATGAGGTTCACATTGATTACGCGTTTGAAATTGTCGAGCACATGCGGTCCGTTTTTACCGACCGTCTTTTCACCAACAGCAATGCCGGCGCAATTGATGAGGACAGACGGCGCTCCATGCGCTGTTACGCTATCAGAGAGTGCGGCCTCTACGCTGTCTTCGGACGCGACATCGACCTTGCAATAGATACCGCCGATTTTTTCAGCATGGGCTTTGCCTTTTTCTTCCTGCAAATCCCATATGGCGACTTTAGCGCCCGCTTCGCCAAGCGCCGCCGCTGTGGCGCCGCCAAGCCCGGAGGCGCCGCCGGTAACAATTGCCGAGGTTCCTTGAAGGTTCATTTCGTCAATTCCCTAACGACGCAGGCCAAGCTCTTCGATCAGCCTTTTGTAACGATCTGCGTCCTTGCGTTTGACATAATCGAGAAGGCGCCGGCGTTGCGATACCATCTTGAGGAGACCGCGCCGGGAGTGGTTGTCTTTCTTGTGGTCTTTAAAGTGCTCGGTGAGATTGGAAATGCGCTCCGATAGGATCGCGACCTGAACCTCAGGCGACCCGGTATCGCCGTCTTTTTGAGCGAATTTCTTGATGAGATCGGCCTTGCGGCCCGATTCTATAGACATAACAGTTCTCCGCGGCGTCCCTGTCATATGTCGGCCCCGCCGGGACGCCGTCCAGCAGGGTCGGATGAATGCGCGGGCTTATGGGGGAAAAGCAGGCAATTGGCAAGGTCGCGCCCCAGCGCGCCGCCTCGCGGAAAAATCTGCGGGATCAGCCGTGTTTCCAAGGGCGAAGGGTGGATTTACGTCTGCGATTGCCCGCCGAAACAATCAACGGGAGGCGCGGGAGTTCAGACCAATTCCTCCGGGCTGAATTCCCTCAACTCCTCGCGGCTGGCGAAGTTTTCCGGAACGCTTATTCCCGGCTTGCACATACGGATTGCGAGCCCCAGACGCGGCGCGCTGCCGGTATGCTCTAGGCTGCGATGCAACAGTGCGGAATGGAAGACCAAAAAGGAGCCAGCGGGCAATGGCACAGCGCGCCGTTGCGAACTTAAGCTTTCCGGGATGTCCAGAAAATGCTCTTCGTAAGCACGCTTGTCGAACGGGCGCGGGTCGCGTTTCAGATCAGGCGTTTCGCGGTGGGTGCCCGGCAGCACTTCCAGCATCCCCATACTGTCGGTTATGTCTGTAAGCGCAAATAGTACGCTGTAATGCGCGCCGATCTCATTCAGGTGGATCGTATCTTCACCCTCAGTATAAAAATGCTTGTCGTGATGCCATCCGATCTCATCCGACCCGGCGACTTTCTTGAACAGCGCACTGCGCCAGATTATCGTCGGCGCTCCAACAAAATTCTTAATCACGCGAACAAAGTTTGCATCGCGGAGCAAAGCGGCAATCTCACGCGACTGCGAATGCGGGTTTTTTACGTACCCCTCCGGGTCGGCAAATTTTTTCGCAACATCCCGCGCAAGGCGCCGGTCTGCGAGAGGAATAGGCGAACTATACCCCAACAGATCCAGCGATTGTTTTTCAAGCGCCCAACCGAAACTCATCTTCGACACTCTCGCCCCAAAAACCCCTGCGACCGGCGGTTCATATCACAGGGTGGGGAAAAGGTGTATAGCAGAGATACACTCGAGCAAGAGACCGTTGAATTTCCTTGCAAAAGGGAGACGCGCATATGGCGCAAGACGCGAATTCTGAAACCTGGCTAATCACCGGCGCAAGCCGAGGGATTGGCCTGGCGTTGGCAGAGGCCCATTGCCGCCGCGGCGGCGGTGTTATCGCCGGTTATCGCAATGAGCCGGGTTCAGCCCTGCAAGCGCTGCGGGCCTCTTATCAAGACCGTGTCGAGCTTGTGCGTTGCGACATCTCTGAAACGCAAAGCGTTGCGGGCGCCGCCAGCCAGATCAAACGCCCGATTGATGTTCTCGTGCTTAACGCCGCGGTGTTCGGCGAAAGAAAAAATTCGTTTCGCGGCCTCGACTATGACGACATGCTATCAACAATTAACGTCAACGCCCTCGGCGCGATCCGTGTCGCCGACGCATTCACGCCTTTGATGAAAAACACCATCCGTCCAAGGATTATAGCGATTTCCAGTTTGATGGGTGCGATGAGCCAGAACAATGGCGTTGGGGCCGTTGCCTATCGCACATCGAAAGCCGCGTTGCACAAAGCTATGCAACTCATTGCCAATGAACTGGCGGCCGACAAGATTTCCGTCGCCTGTGTGCGGCCCGGTCACGTGCGAACGGAAATGGGCGGGCCGGATGGCGCGCTCAGCCCCGAGGAATCTGCGCAAGCCTTGCTCGGCGTCATTGATTCCATGCAGTCGCTACAGCATTGTCAATTTCTCGACCTCACCGGAGAGCCATTGCAATGGTAACAAGATTTTTCGCCTCGCGGTCAGTCT
>CAMYNO010000094.1 GCA_947259815.1 uncultured Parvularculaceae bacterium | reverse complement strand
CAATCTCATCGGCGGCGTGTTCCAGCCACTGTTTCAGGGCGGCCGGCTTTTGTACAATTCCAAGCGCGCCAGAGCCGCCGCGGAATCCTCTGTTTATGGCTATGTTCAGACCGTTTTGAACGCCTATGAGGAGGCCGAAAACGCGATCGGCGCGGAAACCCTGCTGGCGGCCCGCGAAAGCGCGCTCCGCCTCGCCTTTGAAGAGGCCGCCGCCGCTGAAGAACTGACCGAACGGCGTTATTCTTCGGGCGCGGCGACAATTTTTAACCTTCTTGATGCTCAGACCCGTCGTATTTCTGCTGAAAGCCAATATATCCAGGCTCAACAGCAAAGGGTATCCAACCGCGTCCAGCTCTACCTCGCCATCGGCGGCGACTTCCTGACGACGGAGCGACTAGCGGCGCTGGCGGACGACACCGGAGAATAATACTTATGTTCCGCAAGTTTTTCACGATTATCGGCACAGTCGGCATCCTCGCCGTGGGCGGGATTTTGATCGCCGTGATGGGCACCTTGCGCCCGAAAATCGAGCGCCAGGATATTGACGTGACCGCACCTGCGGTTTTCTTCACCATCGCCGAAACTGGTTCGGTGACGCTCGACGTTTCCGCACAGGGCGAAGTTCGCCCGCGTACGGATATAAACCTGACGGCGCAAGTCGCCGGCCGCGTCATTTCAATCGCCAACGCTTTTGTTGACGGCGGCGCCTTCAAGAAAGGCGAAACGCTGCTGCGGATCGAAGACGCCGACTATCGCGCAGCATCGGCAGCGGCGAATGCGCGGATGGCGCAAGCGGAAGAATCACTGCGGCGTGAAGAAGCGGAAGCCTCGCTTGCGGCGCGCGACTATGCCGAGCTTGGACGTCGCGACGAAGCCGCCAGCGAACTGGCCTTGCGCGTACCTCAGCTCGCGCAGGCGCGCGCGAATTTCGACGCCGCCAGGGCGGAATATGACGCCGCGCGCCTCAACCTCAATCGTACGCGCGTCAGCGCGCCGTTTGACGGGCGGGTGCGCCAGCGCATTGTCGGCGTTGGGCAATATGTATCGCCGGGCGCCCAACTCGGCCGTATCTTCTCAACTGACGTTGCGGAAATCCGGTTGCCGCTGACCGACAATGATCTGGCCAAGCTGGGCTTGCCGGTTGCGTTTGTGGAAACCGATGACAATCCGGGGCCCGAGGCCGTTCTGTCCACCTACATTGCCGGGCAAACCCATGAATGGTCCGCGCGGGTCGTGCGCACTGACGGTGCAATCGATCCGACGACGCGACAGATCGCAGCGATCGCGGTCGTTGAAGACCCCTACGGCGCCGGGTCCGCTGCCGACGGCACCCCTCTCGCCATGGGGCTTTATGTCGACGCCCTTGTCCGGGGCAGGCGCTTTGACAACGCTATCGTGCTGCCCCGTGCAGCGCTGCACGGGCGTAATGAGGTGTTCGTGATTGGCGACGGCGACATTCTTGAACGCCGCACCGTCCAGGTTGTCTCAAGCGATAAAGACACCTTCACTGTCGCTACTGGCATCATACCGGGCGAACGCGTCGTTACCTCGCCTTTACGCGGGGCCGGCAATGGCGACAAGGTTACGCCTTCCGATCCCAATGCGGCCAGCAAACCGCCTGTCGATGTAACGGCAAGCGCCGCCGACGATACAGCCCCAGGGGATAATCAGTGACCGGCTTAATTTCGTGGTGGGCGCGCAATCCTGTCGCCGCCAACTTGCTGATGATTGCGTGCCTGATTTCAGGGTTTCTCGCATTTAACAGCCTTGAACGCGAACTTGACCCATCGGTCGGCTTTACCGGCGCCAACATTTCGGTGGCGTGGCCCGGCGCCTCGCCGCAGGAAGTCGAGGAACAAATTGTCCTGCGCATTGAAGAGGCGATCGCAGGCATAGACGGCCTGGAACATATCGATTCAACCGCGCGCGAAGGCCGCGCAAGTATCAGCGTCGAAGGCGACCAGGACATGGACGCGACCAAGTTCTTGAATGAAATCAAGAACCGCGTCGATGGCATTTCCACACTTCCCAATGACGCGTTCCCGCCAATCGTCTCTCAATGGCGGAATTTTGCGCCCGGCATGTTCATGGCGCTCTATGGCGATCTCGATAAGCGAGAGCTTAATCGCCTGGCCCGCGACATCCGCGATGAGTTATCACAACTTTCCGGCGGCTCCCCATTGGTCGATTTGTGGGGCGAGTCACGCGAAGAAGTATCAATCGAGGTGTCTGAGGAATCGTTACGGCGTTACGGCCTGACGTTCGACGATGTGGCGCAGGCTATCCGTGCGTCCTCGATCAATCTCGCCGGCGGACAAGTGCGTACAGAGACCGGCAATCTGCAGATTGCCGCGCGCGCGCTCGCCGACACAGACGAAGAATTTGAACGCATCGTCATTCGTCAAAACCCGGACGGCTCCGTCGTTCGGGTCGGCAATGTTGCGAACGTTATTGACGGCTTCGAAGATCGCAAACGGCTTCGCCAGGTCGATGGCAAGTCGGCAATTTCAATCGCCGTTCAATCGCCGGAAGTCTCCAATGTCAGCGAGATGTCCGCTGCATTAAACGAATATATTGTACAGAAAAACAAAGAGCTCGGCGGAAAGGCGGAGCTACGACCATGGTTCGACGCGGCCGACCCCTTTAACGCCCAGTTGAACCTCGTTGCATCGAACGCGCTTATCGGCCTCGTTCTTGTGCTGATCATATTGATGCTGTTTCTGCGCCCGGCCGTCGCGTTCTGGGTCGCTGTCGGTATCGCCGTATCCTTTGCCGGCGCATTTATTTTTATGCCGGTCGCCGGCGTTTCGCTGAACTTCCTCTCTATCTTCGGATTCCTGCTGGTGATCGGCGTTGTCGTCGACGACGCCATCATTGTGGGGGAGAACATTCACAATGTCGTCGAAGATACAGGTGAAGGCGGAGCCGACGCAGCCGTTCTGGGCACGCAGCTGGTTATGAAGCCGGTCTTTTTCGCCGTGCTGACAACGATCATCGCATTTTCGCCATGGCTTTTCGTCGGCGGCGGGGTGGCGCAATTCACTCGTCACATCAGCCTGACGATTACATTCGCCCTGATATTTTCTCTGGTCGAAGCCTTCTTCATCCTGCCGGCGCATCTGTCGCATATGAAGGCGCAGAACAAAGACGGCGTCTTCTATCGACTACAGCGTGGCTTTTCAGAAGGCATCGTCAATTTCGCGCATAATGTTTATCGCCCGCTCATCAAAACGGCGTTGCGACTTCGTTATATAACCGTTGCCTCTTTCGTTGTCGCTTTTGCGTTCGCCGTGGCAATTCTCGCGCAGGGCTGGATCGGTTTTAAATTCATGCCCGATGTTCAGGGCAGCTTCATCTCGCTTAATGTGCGGCTGCCGGAAGGATCGTCATTCAACAGAACGCTTGAGATCTTTGACGAGGTCGAACTGGCGTCCGACCGCCTCAAGCAAAAACTTGGCAATGACAAAAAAGGCGAGGAGTACGTCAAGTCGGTTTACATCGCCGCTGATGAAAGCGATGTGACCTCCTACATTACGATCACGGAAGCGGTGAATCGCAAAGAATCGACAGAGCAGATCGCGGAGATGTTCCGCAACCAACTCAGCGCAATTCCCGATGCGGAAGAAATTACGATCGGGTTTACACAGAATGAGGGCGGTCCCGATCTTTCCTTTGGCATTGAAGGCGACAGTCTTGAAGATCTGCGCCTTTCAACTGTTGATCTGCAAAATTACCTGCGCACGCTGCCCGGTGTTTATGACGTTCGAAATAACCTTCAGTCGGCAACGCCCGAAGTGCGCATAGCATTAAGACCGGGCGCTGAGCGTTTCGGCCTTTCTATCGCCGAAGTATCGCGCCAGGTGCGCCAGGCATTCTACGGCGAAGAAGTGCAGCGCCTTCCTCGCGGCGGCCAGGACGTTCGCGTCATGGTCAGATATCCGCGCGAGGCGCGCGAATCGCTGACCACTATCGAGGCCATGCGGATCCGAACTGCGGATGGGCGCGAAGTACCGCTCACCGCGGTCGCCGAGGCCCAATTTGCGCCGAGCTACAAGCGCATCGACAGGCGGGATCGGCAACGTTCCGCGCGCGTGACCGCCGAATTGCGTGAGGGAATTGACCGCGCGCAGTTGATGGAAGACTACCGCACTAATTTCGTGCCCGAATGGAAGCGGCGCCATCCAGAAGCATCGCTCGCCCAACGCGGGGATGCGGAAGAACAGCAGGAATTCCTGGCCGAAATCGTACCGCTGTTCCTGACCGCGCTTTTTGTCATGTACATGCTGCTGGCCATCGCCTTTGGCTCTTACTGGCAGCCGGCATTGATCATGACCGCCATTCCCTTCGGTTATATGGGTGCAGCCTTTGGTCATGTCATGTTTGGACTGGACTTCGCGCTGTTTTCCTTCTTTGGGGTCGCGGCCGCAGCAGGTGTTGTTGTCAACGACAACCTTGTGCTGATTGATTATGTCAATCGCCTGCGCGCCCAGGGCCAAGGCGCCTTCGCCGCTCTCGTTCATGCGGGCGTCGGGCGCTTCCGGCCGATCATGTTGACTTCCGTGACGACGTTTGTCGGGTTGCTGCCGATCATGTTCGAACGGTCGACCGACGCACAATTTCTGAAGCCGACAATCGTGTCGCTGGCATTCGGCGTTTTCTTCGCAACCTTTGTAACGCTCCTGTTCGTTCCCGCGATGTATGCCGTTGGGGCCGACATCGCCCGGTTCTACCGCTGGGCCTGGACCGGCGAGAAGCAACCGAAGGTCGGGCACGGGCATCCGCTTGCGGACGATACGGATGGCAATCCGGCGTTAAATGACGAAGCCACGCATGGGAAGAACGATAGGCCGAACCCGCTTTACCAACCGGCTGAATAGCGCACAAATCAACGGGTAATCTCGCTATTAACCCTTTCTTAACAGATTGGTGACACCTTAATAATGTCTTCTCCCGAGAAGACACCCCACCATACCCCACGACAGTGAGTACCGGCCGCGTTTTCCCCCAAGACGCGGCCGTCTCGCTATTTAACGGGACATTTCCCGCGCGCCACGGCGGCGGCCGTTGCTCGCTGCCGCATCAAATCCCTGGCCGCGCGACATTTCGGGAAGCCCTTCGAGATGTAACCGGCGCCGCGAGCGCCATCGATGCGATGCGGTAAAAAAGGTGGTGGATTCGCCCTAAACCCTTTGCTATAGACCCGCTTCCAACGGCATTCCCCGATAGCTCAGTTGGTAGAGCAGCTGACTGTTAATCAGCGGGTCACTGGTTCGAGTCCAGTTCGGGGAGCCATTTCTCAAAACGAGCCGAATCGCCCATTTCCGACGCATTAGCATGCGCGGCGATCATTGCCGTTTCTGCAAGTGAATCAAATGGTTGCTT
>CAMYNO010000093.1 GCA_947259815.1 uncultured Parvularculaceae bacterium | reverse complement strand
GGCTTTTTGCATGCGCGAAAATGTTTATTTGTAAGACTTTACAAAATTTTCTTGTAATGTTGTACTAATTTAGAAAAGCGTAACCGTAATAAGGGTTTGATGGCCAAAGACCGCAGTGTTTTCCTTGGGCCGCGCTTGCGGCGTCTTCGGCGTGAGCTGGGCGTGACCCAGGCAGCGATGGCCAGCGACCTTGATGTGTCGCCTTCCTACATCGCCCTGATGGAGCGCAACCAGCGGCCGGTCACGGCGGACATGCTGCTGCGGCTCGCGGAAACCTATCGGCTCGACATCGCCACGCTGGCGGCGGCCCGCGACGATGATTTTGCCGCGCGCCTGAAAGCGGCGCTCAACGATCCGCTTTTCGGCGATCTTGAAATCACGCCGATGGAGATCGAGGATTTCGGCAATTCCTTTCCCGGCGCCGCCGACGCATTGCTGCGCCTCCATGCGGCCTATCAGGAAAGCCAGCTTGCCCTTGCCGATCATGGCGACGGCGCAGGCGATGCAACGCCTGACCCGGTGGCCGAAGCGCGCCGGTTTCTGTCGGCGCGGCGCAATTCGTTTCCGGCGCTGGACGATGCGTGCGAAGATCTTGCCCGCAAGATCGAAGCGGCCGGCGGGCGTGAGCCTTATCTTTCCGGACGCGGGTTGAATGTGCGCCGGCTGCCGTCGGATGTGATGACGGATTCGCTACGCCGGCTTGATCAGCACAGGAATGAAATCGTCATCGATGAACGCCTCGACCGCGCCAGCGCCGCGTTTCAACTCTCCTTGCAGATCGCCTATCTCGATTTGCGCGACGAGATAGACGCGGCGTTAAACCAATCCTCGTTCAAGACCGAAAACGGGCGCAAGCTGACGCGGCGCTCCCTGGCGAACTACGCCGCTGGCGCGCTGTTAATGCCCTATCGCGCATTCGTCAGGGCGGCGGAAGCGAGGCGTTACGATCTTGAGGCCCTGTCGCGGCAATTCCGCGTCAGTTTTGAGCAAGTCGCGCACCGCTTAACGACACTGCAACGCCCCGGCGAAGAAGGCGTGCCTTTTTTCTTTATCCGCGTCGATCCCGCCGGCAATATTTCAAAACGGCTCGACGGCGCCGGCTTTCCCTTTGCCCGCCATGGCGGATCATGCCCCTTATGGTCATTGCACCATGCGTTTCGCCGGCCGCGCGAGATCATTACCGAATGGGTTGAACTTCCCGATGGAGAGCGCTTCTTCACTATCGTTCGCACCGTGACCGCTGGCGGCGGCGCCTATGGCGCGCCGCGGGTTGAGCGCGCCATCGCCCTTGGCTGTTCGCAAGATCACGCAAGCCGCCTCATCTATGCGGGAGATCAGGCGCAAACGCCCGAACGCGCGTCCCCCATCGGGGTCAACTGCAAGCTCTGCCATCGCATGGATTGCATCGCGCGGTCGGAACCGCCGATCGGCCGGCAAATCCTGGCGGACGATTACCGCCGGTCCTCGGCGCCATTCGGCCTTGCAGACAATTGACCAGATTTATCGTATCGCAAGAGACAGTGAAGCGCGGAGGAATTCATGGCCGGTCCCCTATCCGGATTGCGGATTATTGAACTTGTCGGCCTCGGGCCCGGCCCGTTTTGCTGCATGATGCTCGCCGATCACGGCGCGGAAGTAATTTCGGTGCATCGCCCCGGCGCCGTCCCCGATGCGCGCGATCCGCTCATGCGGTCGCGCAAATTCTTCGAAGCCGACCTTAAATCGCCGGCTGACCGCGAAAAGATTTTGCATCTCGTCAAAACCGCTGACGGGCTGGTGGAAGGGTTTCGCCCCGGCGTGCTGGAGCGGCTGGAACTCGGGCCGGAAACGCTTCATCAGGCGAACCCGAAACTGGTGATCGGGCGCATGACCGGCTGGGGCCAGACCGGGCCGCTCGCCAAAGTCGCCGGCCATGACATCAATTACATTGCGCTGGGCGGTGCGCTGCACGCCTTTGGCCGCGCCGGCGAAAAACCGACGCCGCCCATCAATATGGTCGGCGATTTCGGCGGCGGCGGCATGTTGCTCGCCTTCGCCATGTGTGCGGCGCTGCTGAATGCCGCAAAAACCGGCAAGGGTGAAATTATTGACTGCGCCATGACCGAAGGCAGCGCCCTCCTGATGAGCATGATCTGGGGGTTTCGCGCGACCGCCGGCTGGCGCGATGAACGCGGCGTCAACATGCTCGATACCGGCGCGCATTTTTACGACACTTATGAAACCGCCGACGGGCGCCATGTGGCGATCGGCTCCATCGAGCCGCAGTTCTATCGCCTGTTGCTGGAGCAAACCGGGCTGACGGACGACCCGGATTTCACCGAACAATATAATCCCGAGAAGTGGCCCCTGCTTAAGGAAAAGCTCGCCGCCAAAATCAGGGAGAAATCACTGGCGGACTGGTGCGAGATTATGGAGGGTACGGATGTTTGTTTCGCCCCCGTCCTTTCCATGGACGGCGCCAAGGCGCATCCGCACAATGTCGAGCGGAACGTGTTTTTCAATCTCGACGGCGTCGACCAACCGGCCCCGGCGCCGCGCTACGCCGTTAATCCGACAGACCCGCCGCGTAAGCCGGCGCCGTTTGAGGAGTAAGTTGCGTTAGGGCTTTGAAGATCGCGACATTGACGAAATTATGGGCTGGGAAACGGGCAGGTCGGCGCGTATCCGTAGACGTTATATCAACCGCAAGGCGGTGGTTATTTCCGCAATTGAACGGATGCGGGACAAACTGAAAAATTAGCTGTATGTCTGCTTGTCGCCAAACGCGGACAGTCCCTCAAACCGGGTGAGCGACTGCATTGGGGCGATGATAGGACGCGGAGTTTATGTCAGGTTTGGTACAAAACAGACTATGTTTTGATGACGGTCCGAGCCAGCGCCTGTAAGAATTCCGAGCGCCCTAATGGCTCCATGAAGAAAACCGCCATGTTTGCAGCAATGGCGAGATAAGTTGCTGGGTGGCGCAATACTTTGAGATACGCCGCTACACCTAGTGTCATCGCGATGATCAGGACTTGCCCCACATAAATTGGCGTCATTACAACAATATCGGCACTCGGATCGAACCCGTAGATAGTGATGAAGAGCGCTTGCAGACCGCGCCCCATGGCTGGAAACATGACGATGAAAACCGTCGAGACCAGCCACCAGGCGTGCTCACGCAAATGCTTTCGTTTGATGACAGCCATGATGATTGCGGCGATGAATGCTGAAATGAGTATGATC
>CAMYNO010000092.1 GCA_947259815.1 uncultured Parvularculaceae bacterium | reverse complement strand
TGCAAGATCGCCAGTATTGAACCAGCCGGCCGCATTGATGGCCGGTTCTTCATGACCGAAATAACGTTCCAGCACCGCCGGGCCGCGCACGCGTAAATGGCCCTCGACATTCCTTTGTTCCGGCAACGGCTTTCCCTCAACATCAGTTAGGATGAGATCGACGCCAATTGCCGGCCTGCCGGAAATGGAAGCTTTTCGTTCGTCGTCTTCCGGCGGTGCGCTGACGCCAAGGGGCGACATTTCAGTCATGCCCCAACTCGTCTGCACGATGACGTCCAGACGGCGCTCAATCCTTTCCATCAGCGCCGGCGCGAGGGGAGAGCCGCCAACCATGATACGCTTTAGCGACGGCACGTCCTCGCCGGTCGCTTCAAGATGTTCAACGAGCCCCAGCCAGACAGTCGGGACGCCAACTGCGATGGTTACGTCCTCAGCGCGTATGAGTTCCGCCAGGCTGGCGCCATCCGTTCGCCGTCCGGGCAGCACCAGTTTTGCGCCCGCCGCGGGGGCGGCGTAAGGCAATCCCCATGCGTTTGCATGGAACATTGGAACTGCAGTCAGTATTGAATCAGTCGCTGTTATTCCCATCACGTCGGCTTGCAGTTGCCGCAATGTATGGAGATATCCTGACCTGTGCGTGTAGGTGACGCCTTTCGGGGCGCCTGTCGTGCCCGATGTAAAACACAGCCCGGATGGCGTTCTTTCGTCAAAATCGCCCCAGACAACGTCATCGGCTTCAGTGGCGAGTATTGATTGGAGCGTTTCAACGGAAGCGCCGAGACTGTCGGCGTTCGAGTTCGAATAGTCGCCGTCGATAACAAGAATTCGTGCAATGGAAGGCGAGTTATCAGCAATCTTAATTGCAAATGGCGCGAGATCGGCGCTGGAGATCAGGACGCGCGCTTCAGACTGATTGACCATGCTGGATATCTGGGCCGCCGTCAGGCGCGGATTGAGCGTGTGGCACACCGCGCCTATGCCCATCACGGCATACCAGGCTTCCATATGCGCCTGCGTGTTCCAGGCAAGCGTTGCAACGCGGTCGCCGAACTGTACGCCAAGCGCCGCCAGCGTTGCTGAAATGCGCCGGGCGCGCGCATTCAAATCCTCGTAACTGACGCGTTCGGTCGCGCCGTCTTCGCGAGCCGTTACAACCTCGACGTCAGGGTGCCATTTGGCGGCGTGTTCGAGAAATTTATTGAGCGTTAGCGCATAAGATTGCATCGCGCCGTCTGTCATCGGCATTCGGCTACCTGTGGCGGCAATGGCGGCGACGCGACGCCGACATTCCAGTTCCATCCAATGTTTGCCGCGCGGCGCCGGCACATTACTTCTTCATGCAATTCATACATTCCCGGCAGCAGATCTGTCGCGCTGCCCACCGGCGCATTTTCGAAATACATATACGCTTCATCCTCGGCATAAGAGCGCCATTCCGGTTGTCCGACCGCGCTCGGCGCGCCGTTATGGGCGAAAGACGACCAATAGCCAAGCATGGCGTCGGACAGTCTTTTTTCGACGGGTGTATCGGGAATTTCAGGCCAGTTTGGTTCGGTTTTGTCGATTGTGCCAAACACATAGGGAATTTCGCTGGCGTGAAAGGCGTGCAGTCCGGCGTTGTTCGCCGCCGGATAGCCATGGTTGAAAATATAGAGAAATCCGTTTTCGCCCAGTTCGGATTGTTTTCGAGCAAGACGTTCGGACGTCCAGCCATACATTGCATCCCGCGTCGTCGCGAGCATGCTCTCGTCGATATTTTCGGGCGGGTACTGGTTAAGGAAACCGTCTGCGAGTTCGCCATAGCCTTCGCGAATTGCTGTTTCATAAGCAGTGGCGTTTTTTGGCGCCTTCGCCAGGAGTGCGCGAAGCGAGCGGATTTCGCCGCTGTTGAATCCGGCAATGACTGGAACCGGCGCTTGTTCACCGCGATCGAAAACATTGACGATCTCATCGGGAATATAAACGCCGTCCACGGTCCCCCAGGCGACATAACCGGCCTTGTCGGAGCCCTTGACCAGCGTCATGGCTTTCTTTTCCCGCATCTCGGCGATGTTTTCCGCACCGAGTTTATCAGCAACATAAACGCCGATCGATTCCGCTGACGGGAATCCGTAACGCGATTCTTTAAGCGCCGGGTTTGAAATCATATAGGCGCTTTGCAAAATGGCCTTATGAAACAGTCCGCGGGCGGGCGGCGAGGTCATAAGATACATGATGCTGAGTGCGCCGGCGGATTCGCCCGCAACCGTTACGTTGCTCTGGTCGCCGCCGAATGCGCCAATATTGCGTTGGACCCAGTTGAGCGCCGCGATCTGATCGAGCATACCGTAATTTCCGGACACGCCGTCCGGCGACTCAGCACTCAATTCCGGATGCGCCAGATATCCCAAAATGCCAACCCGGTAGTTGATCGACACGACCACCAGGCCGCTTTTGGCGAGTGCTTCGCCATCATAAATAGACTGCCCGCCTGCGCCGCCTCTTAGCGCACCACCGTGAATCCAGACGAACACCGGGGCATTGTCGGCGTTTTCAGGCGTCCAGATGTTGAGCGAGAGACAGTCTTCGCTGACAGACCCAAGGTTTTCAGCATAGATACTTTGCGGGTTGGTGCGAAACTGCATGCAGGCGGGACCGAATTTCGTTGCGTCGAATTCGCCGTCCCATGCCGGCGCTGGTGTCGGCGGCTTCCATCGCAGCGGTCCGGTTGGCGCAGCCGCATAGGGGACGCCCTTGAACACGACTATGTCATCGAGCGCTGTTCCGCGGATAGCCCCCGCCGGCGCATTTACAACAGTGCTGTCATCGTCGCTCGCATGCGCGCAGACACTAGCGGCAACCAGCGTCGCAGCGATAATCAAAATCCGAGAGAAAAAAGACATCATTCTTGTCCTCCACCATAAACGGTTTCGCGTTTTATCGTCCGCGCGAGGACGAGGAATAACGCTACAGATAGAAAGTAAAACGGAATAAGCGTGTAAAACGCGAGTTGCAACGAATTGTCGGGATTGGTTTGGCGGAAAAAATCGCTGGCCATGCCAAGATAGGTCGGGCCAAACCCCAGGCCGATCAAATTCATGACAAGCAGCAATATTGCGCCGGAAAGCACGCGCTGATCCGGACGAACCTCTTCCTGCACAAAAGTCACGGCGGGTGAGAGGTAGAAGAAATTGAAAAATGTCGGCGCGATGAGAAACGCCATCGCCATCGGCCATGTCGGCGCCCAGACAAATCCGACAAAGAAGGGTATGGCAAGGATCAGTCCGACTGCCGGCACATAAGCATAGGCTGTTTTTGATCGCCGAGACATCCAGTCAACGAGTCGACCTGATATGTACATGCCTGCGCTCGTCGCTATGCCGACCAGCAGCGAATAGTAAATTGCGACCTCGCTCAGGGTCATGCCCTTTTCGCGCATCAGGAACAGGACCGTGAAGTTCACGATTGCGTAGGTGACGAATTGCGTGGCGCCGCCTGCTAATGCGATCAGCCGCAACGCCGGTTGTGAAAAGAACATGCGGAAGGTTTCAAAAAATGATCCCTTCGGCGCCGCAGCGGCTTGGTGTGAGCCGGGCGTTTGTGCGTCAAGTCCGCCGCGAACGGGTTCGCGAACGAAGAGAAGGACGATTAGCGCGGTGATAATACCGATAATGCCGACCAACACGAAAGCATTTCGCCAACTGTAGGCTGCGGCAATCGAAGCGCCAAAGGCGACGCCAAGGGCTGCGCCGATTGCCGGACCCATATTATACATGCCAAGGGCGCGGCCGCGCGTACCGGAGGGAAAATAATCGGAAATGATGGCGTAGGACGGCGGGACGCCGCCGGCTTCGCCGATACCGACTGTCATGCGCGCAACGACAAGCTGCGGATATGTTCGCGCAAGGCCGCATGCAATCGTCGCTGCGCTCCATAGGAAACAGGCGAACGACAGGATGCGAACGCGATTGGTTTTGTCAGCCAGCCATCCAACAGGAAGGGCGATCAACGTATAGAACAGTGCAAAGTAAAGCCCGGTAATGAGACCGAGTTGTCCGTCCGAAATCTGAAGGTCGTCTTGGATAGGTTTCGCGAGTATCGATATGAGTTGGCGGTCGAGAAAATTCAGAACGTATACGAAGGATAAGGCGCCAAGCACCCACCAGGCGCGGCCGCCCGGCCCTGCGGCATGCGCCGCAGGG
>CAMYNO010000091.1 GCA_947259815.1 uncultured Parvularculaceae bacterium | reverse complement strand
GTTCAACGGGCGTTTCCGACGAGCGACTGCAAGCAGCCGCGCTCAGCGCCAAAATGGCGAAAATAATGTTGCGTTTCATACCCAGCCTTATGTCCCAATCCTTGCCCCTTTCCAAGCCGCCGATGCGGTTTGGGCGGCCCTGCGTTGGATGGTATTAAGACCCCACCGTTTTTATGTAAAAGACACAGAATGAAGAAAACCGCCGATTTCGGATCGACAGTCGAATCACAGCCCTGGTGGCGCGGCGCCGCGATTTACCAGATTTATCCCCGCAGCTTTTTCGATTCGAACGGCGACGGGGTGGGCGATCTTGCCGGCGTTACATCCAGACTGGACTATGTCGCCGCGCTTGGGGTCGATGGCGTCTGGCTATCGCCATTCTATACCTCCCCCATGGCCGATTTCGGTTACGACGTTGCAGACTATAAAAATGTCGATCCGGTGTTCGGAACGCTCGCGGATTTTACAGACCTTATTGCGCGGGCGCATGAACTGGGCCTGAAAATCATTATCGATCAGGTCTATTGCCACACCTCGATCGCCCATGCCTGGTTTCGGGCAAGCCGTGAAAACCGCGATAATGAGAAATCGGACTGGTATGTCTGGGCCGACGCAAAGGCTGACGGGTCGCCACCGAACAACTGGCTTTCCCTGTTCGGCGGTCCGGCCTGGAGCTGGGATGGACGGCGCCGGCAATATTACCTGCATCACTTTTTAAAAGACCAGCCTACGCTCAACCTACACAATCCGGATGTCGTAGATGCGCTTATCGACGCCGGCTCATTCTGGATCGACCTTGGCGTCGACGGGTTTCGCCTCGACGCCCTGAATGTCGGGATGCACGATCAAGAATTGCGCGATAATCCGCCTGCCGACGATGCACCGGATGCGCCAACGCCTTACGCCATGCAGGACAATCGGCGCACCCTCGCCCATCCCGGCCTGAATGCGTTCGCGGCAAAGCTGTCAGCGGCGTTTCGAAAATCTGGCGGAGATGACTTCTTCACCGTTGCGGAAATCGTCGGGCGCACGCCGCATGCGCTGATGAAGGCTCTCACGTCGGGCGATAACGCACTCAGCGCCGCTTATAATTTCGACCTGATCGGCGCCGATGCAATTTCAGCGTCGTTGTTGCAAACGTCACTGTCGCAATGGGCGAACAATTTCGAGGACGGATACCCCGCCTGGGCGCTGTCGAATCATGACTGCGCCCGCGTCGCCAGCCGCTGGCGGATCGGCAAGGATAGCGACGCCAGCGCGCGTCTGTTCGCACTTCTGCATGCGGGCCTGCCCGGCGCGACCTTTATCTATCAGGGCGAGGAACTCGGGCTCCCCCAGGCGGAAGTCCCCTTTGAGAAGCTTGTCGATCCGGAAGGGATCGCCAACTGGCCCGCCTCGCAAAATCGCGACGGCGCACGAACGCCGATGCCATGGCGATCTGCGGACGCTTATGCCGGTTTCACGACTGCCGAGCCCTGGTTGCCTGTCGATCCGCGACATTGCCCGCAGGCTGTAGACGCGCAAGAAGGCGATGCGTCATCCATGCTTTCCCTCTTCCAGCAACTCGTCAGCTTGCGAAGGAATACGCCGGCGCTGCGCTATGGCGATCAGGAAGTAATTGATGCGCCGGAAAATGTTCTCTCACTACTGCGAGAGATCAACGACGACTCGTGGCTATGCGTTTACAATTTCAGCGATGAAAAAATTGCGTGGAATTATTCGGCGGCGAAGAACTACGACGCTGTGCTGTCGGTGAACGAAGGGCCGGATTGGCGCAGCGTTCTGCCGCCATTAGGCGGTGTCATCGCCAGACGCCGCACGACGTGAGGCGCCGCTTAAGCGCCCGCCCAGTCGCGTTTCAGCCGCGGCGCCGTTGCAATAAATAGGGCCGCCGCCAGAACATAAAACACAGTGCCCGCCAGAATGGCGTACCGCAGGGATTCATCGCCAAATTGCGCCTTCAAACTGTCGGAAATGGCGCCTATGGCGAGGTTGCCAAGACCGATGCCCACAAGGTTGTTGACGAACAGGAAGATGGCCGACGCCGTCGCGCGCATATTCGGCTGTACAAGATGCTGGAACGCCGACAGCACCTGGCCAATCCAGACGAGGCTTAAAGCCTGCAATACGAGAAATGCGGGAAACGCGATCCAGAGGGACGGCGCCAGAACGCCGACGACGAAAAACGGGATCGTCGTGATAAAGGCAATCGCGGGAACGATCGCATAGGCAGCCTTGCGCTCTGGACCATAGCGGTCCGCCATCACACCGCCGATCCAGATGCCCGCAATACCGCCGAGCAGCAGGATGGTCGCGTAGAAATAGGATGCATATAAAAGCGACGACGGATTTTCCGGAATCAGAAAAGCGGGCATCCACGCAAAGAACGCCGGTAACGCCTCGCCATAACTGCGCACGAAGAAAGACGGCAGCCAGAAGATTAGCCCGTACCCCATCATGGATGAACTGGCCGCACCGAAGGACAGGCCCCAAAAGCTCGGCTTGCGCATCAATGTCGTGGCCACTTCGGTAAGTTTCGCCGGTTTTGTCGCCGCCGCAGCGCCGTCGAGCCCACCCCGTTTCGGCTCCCGCATGGTCAGGCGGAAAATCGGCGCGATCAGTATTCCCGCCAGCCCGACGATAATGAATGCAGAGCGCCAACCGAGATAGGTGGTCAAAACGCCGCCCAGCAGAATGCCAAGCGCCGATCCGACAGGAATGCCGAAGGAGTAAATCGACAGCGCGCGGGCGCGTTTTTCCGCCGGAAAGTAATCTGCGATCAGCGAATAGGCCGGCGCCACGCCGCCGGCTTCGCCAACGCCAACCCCAAGACGCGCGGCGAAGAGTTGTAAAAAGTTCTGCGCGAAGCCGCACGCCGCCGTCATCGCACTCCAGATTGTCAGCGCCGCCGTCATGATCCAGGTGCGGCTGTAACGGTCCGCGAGCATTGCGATCGGGATGCCCAGAAAGGTGTAGAACAGGGCGAATGCAAGCCCGCCCATAAGGCTCAACTGCGTATCGGACAGCAGAAGGTCTTCCTTGATCGGCACCGCAAGAATGCCGACGATCTGACGGTCAATGAAATTGAACGTGTAAACGACAACCAGAATGAAGAGGACATACGCTCTGTAGGCCGACGAAGTAGGCTGTGCGCTCATCTATTCGGCGCCGACTTCTGCATCCGCTTCCAGCGAACGCAGAAATTCAATCGCGTCGAACGCCGTCTTCGCCGGCGCTTCTTCCTGCGCCGCGTGACCGACGCCAGGATAGGTTATCAGCCGCGCATCGGGAATCGCCGCCTCAATCGCGGCGCCCTGTTCCGTCGGTATCAAAATATCGTCCTCTCCCCAGAGAATCAAAGTCGGCGCTGTTATTGTGGTAAGCGCCTGCGACGGATCAGGCAACGTAAATTCTTCAAGAGACTTTATCATCGCCGCGCCATTGCCCTCGCGGCGAATCATATCCCCCATGGTTGCAACGCGCTCGTCAGTGATTTTCCCGTCATCGCCATAAATATGCTCAGCGCTGACACGAACGCCAGCCTCGGGCGCGGTCAGGAGATACGCCTTCATGGCCGCTGGGATTTCCGCCGGCGCATCACTGACGCCGTTCAGGGAATAGGCGCCAGGCGATATCAGGATCAGCGCCTCCACCCGGTCCGGATGTGCCGATGCAAAACGCCACGCGGCCAGCCCGCCAAGAGAATTTCCGGCGATCGCCATTCGCTCCAGGCCAAGGGCGTCCAGCACATCGCCGATAAAAGCCGCACGCTCCGTCGGCGCATATCGCTCGCGCGGGTCGGGGCCAGTCAGTCCGTGTCCCAACAGATCGTACCGGATTACACGATAGTCAGACTTCAGGATTTCAGCCCATCCGTCCCATGTTTCAAGACTGTGGGTGAAACCATGGATGAGAAGAATTGGCGGGGCTGCCGGATCGCCCTCCTCGCGCACCCTGACGCGGGCGCCGGCAATCTCCATAAATCGGTCGTTCGGCGTTGTGTATTTCGCCTCAAGGTCAGCGGCGGAAACGCCCTTGGTCACCTGCCAGTAAAATACGCCAGCACCGGCAACGCCAAGCACAAGCAACACCAATACAAAGACCAGAAATTTTTTCATTCGGAAACACCCAGCACGTCACGTAAAGATGAGACGGCGATCTATACGCGACCGCCGCCTCAAGTTCCAGGAACAGGAGGGAACCTAGAACTGTACCTGAACTGTGCCGGTTACGGTCCGCGGCGAGCCGTAGAACGCCGTCAGAACGCCCTCAAGACCCAGCGTTGCCGTCAACGGCGTTATCAAGCTTCCGTCACTATTTTGTGCAATGAAGTTGTAACCGGCGATGCGATACTGGCGATCGAGCAGATTCTTGCCATGCACGCCGATTTGCAGCCGCCCGTCCTCAGAGTTCCAGACGAGGCTTGCATCGACGAGCCCGTATCCGCCCTGATCGAGGAGGTCGTTTTGGATTTCGAACTGGTGGGTGCGCGACTTGTAGGATGTCTGCGTGATGAACGAAACATCCCCGCCCCGGCCAAAGAGGTTCGCCGGACGCGTATAGTTCGTGGTGATGGCGCCGGAGAATTCAGGCGTGTTCTGAACAACACGTTCATCGGCGACATCGACCGTACCGACCAGAAATTCGGTATATTCGGCGTCGATCCAGCCACCGCCCCAGGCGAGCGAGAAAGAGTCGCCCGTTGCGAACGCATCCTCCGCGAGGAGCGCTGTGCCTTCCCATTCGATGCCGAAGAATTCGGCGCCGCCCGCATTGGTCGTTACGCCGATAAAGGTCGGGGCGCCGGTCAGCGGATCCGTACCGCCCTGCGACCCCGGAATTTGGACATTGGTGTAATCCGCATAGAACGCCGCGAGATTTGAGGTAACGCGGCCGTCGGCAAAGCGCGCCTTCCAGCCGATTTCATAGGAATCAACTTCTTCCGGTTCAAACAGGAAGAATTGGAAAATGTCGTCGGCGTCGACATCGCCGTCATTATCGAAATCGATGGTCACCGCCGATGTCTGGCCGCGCGGATCGAAGCTGCCGCCTTTAAAGCCCTGGCTATAGGAGGCGTACAGATTGTTATCGCTGTTCGGGCTCCATGAGAGCGACACCCGCGGACTAAAATCCGTGAACGTCTCCTCGCCCGAGAAGTCAGACGTTGTAGCGATGAGTAGCGACGTCGTACCACCGAAAGCCGGCGTATTTCCGCCGATAAATGTCTGACGCAATACATCCGACGAACGCTTGTCGCTTGTGTAGCGCCCCCCAACAGCGAGCTCGATGCCTTGCAATCCAAAAAGGTTTTCCAGATCGAAAGTCAGATCGCCGAATACGGACCAGGAGCTGGTATCCACATCGCCGGTCGTATTTGCATTAAGCCCCGGCAGACCAACGACCGGCAAATCACCGGTCGTGCCCAGAACGACATCGAAGGTATCGAATGCGTTTGCATCGATATAGTAAAAACCGAGCACGCCGGCGATTGCATCGCCCTCATAAAGAAGCTGAAGTTCCTCAGTAAACTGCTCGTTCTCATAGATAACCGGCACATCAACGTCGACCGACGCAAGCGCGTCAAAGTCAATCTGTTGAAGATTGTCATCCTGTCGCCAGGCGGCGATGTTTTTCAGCGTCCACTGATCGTTAAGCTTCAACTCAATATGCAGCGCCGCGCCATAGGCTTCAGCTTCATTCTCACCAGTGATGCCGCCGCGAGAATCATAAACATCGTCCAGAACCGGCGCGCCGGTGAACAGGCTTGGAACAAGCCTGTGTCCGCCCTTCGGATTCGACTTGTCTTTCAGATAATCGCCCGCAAGGCGAACGAACAAAACATCATTGTCGAACTCGGCGCTGGCGCGGAACGCAAGCAAATCCTTGTCATAATTCTCCGCGCCGGTGGTCAGGTTCTCACCGAAACCGTTGCGGCTGAGATACGCGACCGATCCCCCCACTGCAAAAGTATCGGAAAGCGGCATTTCCGCCGTACCGATAATATCGAATTGACCATAGGTGCCGCCTGATGCGCGAAGCCGTAACATCGGCTCGTCGCCAAGGCGCTTGGTGACATATTTCACCGCACCGCCGACGGTGTTGCGTCCATACAGCGTTCCCTGCGGCCCGCGCAGAACCTCGATGCGTTCCACATCGTAAATATCGAGCACCGCCGTTTGCGGACGGTTGAGATAAACATCGTCGACATAGATGCCGACGCCGGATTCAAAACCGGCCACCGGATCTTGCTGACCGACCCCGCGAATGAATGCGGTCAATGTCGAGTTGGTGCCGCGCGAAACTTTCAGCGTCAGGTTCGGCACCGATTGCGTGAGATAGGTAATATCCTGAGCGCCTTGCAGCTCAAGTTGCTCGCCGCTAACCGCCGTTACCGCAATCGGAACATCAAGCAGCGATTCATCGCGTCGCCGCGCAGAGACAACGATTACATCGTCCCCGGCCTCGCTCGCCTGATCGTCCTGTGCGATTGCAATGCCTGCACCACCCGTCAGCGCCATAGTTGAACAAAATGCAAAGAGCGCAGCTTTCCCGCACACATTTGCAATAATCGGTTTTGCATTTACCGCCATCGTCAGCCTCCCTATTTATTGCCAATCCCATTTGTGCAGGATTGGTATTGTTGATGAGGATATGCCGGTAGCGCCCCCCGCATAATGACGGGATTGGTCACCAGAAGTGGACTTTTTCGCTCATTTTGCCCGCCTTCCGGATCGAAAATGTGCGCTCAGGACGCCTCCGGAGCGTCCTTCAGGGCGCGCACATAGGCCTTCGGCGTCATTCCATTCCAGTCCCGGAACGCCCGGTTAAAGGCCCTGAATTCAGAAAATCCAAGCGTCTCGGAGACATCGGAAACCGACTTTCTTTCGCGAAGCAGGCGTTGTGCGGTTTCATTCAACACCTCGCGCCGCAATTCGCGAAAGCTCGCGCCCTCCTGCGACAATCGCCGGCGCAAGGTGGAGGCGCTGACGCCCATCTGCTCCGCGACATCGCCCTGCTCGACCACCCCGCGCGATAGAGCATCGCGCACCCGCGCCGAAATGGAATATGACTCCTCATACCGCGCATGGCGACCGGCAACCACATTTACGATCTTTTGATAGACAGCATTCGACGTCAGCGCATCGGCCGGCGGCGTCGCTATTTCCGCAAGCGCAATTTCGCGATCGAATGAAACGACATAGTTTTCCGCGCCGAACTTTATCGGCGCGGTCCAATACGCCAGGTGGGCGCATTCACCGCCGGGAGACGCACGACGCACATGCAGCGCATTGATCGCACGCTCCGCTGCCGGACAAATAACCATCAGCATACAGTGTAAAAATATCAGCGTACTCTCAATCGAAAAGTACTGATACTCAAGCGCCAAGTCCTGCGCATAGGTGAATTCACGATCGTCGATGATATAGTCAATCGACCCGCGCCGCTTGACCACCGAATTATACTCACCGCCGTGAAGCATGTTATAGGACTGCGCAATGATACGCATCGCATCGAACAGGCTGGACGCATCGCCGACATGCTGAAGCACGAAATCCGTACTGCCCTGCAACAATTGCCGCGACGAAAGATGCAAGGTTTCATCGCCGAACAAAATCGCCAGCCGGTTCTGCAAGCGATAATAATCGGCGAGGGAAATAGTCTGGTTTCGCGCCGCCCCGGCGATTTCGGGGTCGAGATTTAAGGATTTCAACAAATCCTCGACATTGAATTTTGCCGCGCGCGCCTGATCCAGCAAGGGCATCAGGCGTTCGACGGAAACAGAAATCGGTTGATCAATCCTGCCATTCATAGGGTTGAACTTGCATATCATCCATGCGCCCGGCAACAATTGTGCGCATTACACGCCGCGAATCACTGCTGTAAATTGGCCGGC
>CAMYNO010000090.1 GCA_947259815.1 uncultured Parvularculaceae bacterium | reverse complement strand
TTTCCGTCGCTCAACAGAGGCAATTCACAAGAGACCGATCGAACGAAATAACAGTCTTCGTCCGACTCATCTTTCGGAACGAAAGTTCCGAGAGATGAGTCGGACGAAGACTGTTATTTCGTTCGATCGGTCTCTTGTGAATTGCCTCTGTTGAGCGACGGAAACGACGCACGAAGAGGCATTCTTGATGTCAGCGGTTTTAAAATTCGAGGAAGGCGATTGTCGCGCTTGGCGCGATGAGGTTGTGAATTTGCCTGCCGATTTTAAGCTCGTCGGCGGTGAGACATTGAGCGATCCACGCATAGCCTTGCGCCTTCATGGTGATCCGTCAAAACCGCTCATCGCCGTTGCCGGCGGCATTTCCGCGGGGCGCATTGTCGCCGACGCGGGTGACGAAAAAGGCTGGTGGCGGGACTATGTTTCCGCGGGCCGGTCAATCGATCTGAATAATTATTGCGCCTTAGGGTTTGATTTTCTGCCGAATGCAGAGGAGGCGGCGCGGACAATAACGACGCAGGATCAGGCGAATGCGCTCGCCACGGCGCTCGATGCGCTTGGCGTTTCATCGCTGCATTCGTTTGTTGGCTCCTCTTATGGCGGCATGGTGGCGCTTGCGTTCGCCGCGTCGTTTCCGCAACGCATTGAAAACCTGATTGTCATTTCAGCCGCCGAGCGCCCGCACCCCGTTGGCACGGCATTGCGCGGCATACAGCGGCGTATCGTTGCTTTTGCCGAAGAGCGCGGCGATGCGGCGCAAGGCGTTGCGCTGGCGCGGCAATTGGCCATGGTCACTTACCGCACGCCGGGTGAATTTGCGGCCCGGTTCGAGCATGCGCCGGGCGAGGGCGCGGGCGATCCTTATTCCGTATGCGAATACCTTATCTCGCGCGGTGACTCCTTTGATATGAGCGCCAAGCGTTTTGTCACCCTGTCCGATTCGATCGACAGGCATGCGGTTGACCTTTCGAAGGTCGCCGCCCGCACGCTCTTTATCGCCGCGCAAGGCGACCAGCTTTCACCGCCATCGGAAATACGACGCTGCGCGGGCGCGGTTGCGCGCGCGCGTTATGTCGAGATCGCATCCCAGTATGGCCACGACGCGTTTTTGAAGGAAGCCGCGTCGATCGGCCCGTTCATTCAGCATTTTCTTCAGGAGTCAGGTAAATGAGCAATCGTCTTCATCGTGAAACCCTTATCGCCGGCGCCGGCGTTTCGGCCGATAAAGCGCATAATTCGGTGTCGCCGCCGCTTCATCTGTCTGCCAATTATTATTGGAACGATCCATGTGAAAAGCCGCAATATGATTATGCGCGGTCGGGCAACCCAACGCGGGCGCAACTGGAAGAGGCGCTCACCGAACTGGAAGGTGGCGCGCGCGGGGTGATCACGTCATCCGGCATGGCTGCGGTGGATCTGGTGCTCAACCTCGTTAATCCGGGCGATGTGGTGCTGGCCCCGCATGATTGCTATGGCGGTACGCATCGACTGCTTGCAGCGCGGGCCAAGCGCGGTCATTTCAAGGTCGTTCATGTCGATCAGACGGACCTCGCTGCGCTCGCCGCCGGCTTTGCAAAGCGTCCCAAACTCGTTCTGATTGAAACGCCGAGCAATCCGTTGCTGCGCATTACTGACATTTCCAAAGTGGTTTCTTTCGCCCGCGAAGTCGGCGCGATCGTCGTCGCCGACAATACGTTCCTGTCGCCGGCGCTGCAGCGTCCCTTGGCCCTTGGCTGTGACGTCGTCATCCACTCGACGACAAAATTTATCAATGGCCACTCGGATGTTGTCGGCGGCGCGGTCATCGCGCGGGACGCAGCGCTTGGTGAAGAGCTTGCCTGGTGGGCGAACTGCACCGGCGTCACTGGTGCGCCGTTCGATTCATTCATGACCCTGCGCGGTCTGCGTACATTATTCACGCGTATCGAACGCCAGCAGGCGACAGCGAAGGATGTTGTCGATGCGCTGGTTGACGATCCACGCGTTGCGAAAGTCTTCTTCCCGGGGCTTGGATCTCATCCCGGCCATGAAATCGCCGCGCGCCAACAGGAAGGTTTTGGCTCGATGTTTTCGGTGGAGTTCGCTGACAAGATTGATGCGCTGGAGTTGCTGCGAAAGCTTGAGATATTCACCATTGCAGAATCTCTGGGCGGGTTTGAAAGTCTTGTTTGCCTGCCGGCGGCGATGACCCATGCGGGGATGACTGCCGAAGCGCGCGCTGACGCTGGTATTTCGAACCATCTCGTGCGGTTCTCAATCGGCCTTGAGCACGGTGTCGATCTGGTCCGGGATATTCTGGCTGCTCTTGACGGCGCGGCCGTGGCCGGCAATGTGACGTATCTGAACAAACAACAGCCAGCGGTCGGAGCATGTGCGTAGACGTCATCGATAACGAACCCTCCAGGCAAGCCCTGCGTGATGGTAGAGGTAAAACGCGTGTCGCGGTCGCCGGGCTTGGACTGATCGGCGAGGGCGCGGCGCTGCGGCTTATCGACGACGATGCGTTTGAGTATTGCGGCGGTTTGGTGCGCGATCCGTCGAAGAGCCGGAAAAGCCTGCCTGACGATGTGTTGCTCTCAAGCGATATCGACGAATTGTTGAACGCGGCGCCTAATGTCGTTATCGACGCGTTGCCCGATGGCGAGGCGGGGAAAACGCTCATTGCAAAAGCATTGGCTCGCGGCATTGGTATTGTTTCGGCGAATAAACAGGCGGTCGCAGGATCGCTTGCCGAGTTTCACGACATCGCGCACCGCAATAGCGCGCATCTCTTTTACTCAGCCTCGGTCGGCGGCGGCGCGCCGATGGTAGAGACGGTTCGGCGGGCGAAAGCGCGCGGCGAAATTGTTGAGATGGACGCCATTGTTAACGGCACGGTCAACTACATTCTGACCGCTCTTGCGGCGGGTGTCGGGTTCGATGACGCCGTCAAGCGCGCACAGGACGCCGGCTTTGCCGAGCCTGATCCTACAGCCGATCTTTCCGGCGATGATGCGCGCGCCAAGATATCGATCCTTTGCTATGAAGCGTTCGGTGCGGAAATCGATATGAATGCGGTCAAGACGACTGCGCTCGACAAGGCCCTTGCGAGCAAGATCGTCGCCGATGGCGGCGTATACAAACAATTATCGACCATACGAAAAGACAAAAGCGGCGCCGTTTCGGCGTCGCTTTCATTTGTGAAAGTAGCAAGTGACGATTTCTTCGCGGCAGTGAAGGGCGAGGGGAACGCCTTGCGCGTTCGTCTGGCGGATGGTTCCGTTGAAACCTGCGCGGATAAAGGCGCCGGCAGAACACCAACCGTCGCCAGCCTTTTTACCGATCTCGAACTCGCGAGCGCACAACTGCCGCCGCGGAAGTCTGGCTGACCCCGCATCATGTCACAGAGCAAGACATTGAGAGCGGGGGAACGCCTCCGCGACGCCCGCCGGCTCGTCGTAAAAGTCGGCTCCGCCATTCTGTGTGCGGAGGATGGCGGCGTGCGCGCCCCTTGGCTCGCGGAATTGTCGGGCGAACTCGCCGAATTGCGAGAAAACGGCGTTGAAATCATTATCGTCTCTTCTGGCGCCATTGCCCTTGGACGCCGGCAACTAAACCTCGGCCGGGGCTTGCGGCTTGAGGAAAAACAAGCCGCATCAGCGGCGGGTCAGGCGGCGCTGGTGCAATTCTGGCAGGCGGCGTTCAGTTCGTGCGGCCTTAGCGTGGCGCAGATTCTGATCACTCTTGACGACACTGAAAACCGGCGGCGCTATCTCAACGCCCGCGCAACCTTCCGTACCCTGCTTGACCTTGGCGCCGTTCCTGTCGTTAACGAAAACGACACGGTGGCGACCAGTGAAATTCGCTATGGCGACAATGACCGGCTGGCCGCCCATGTGGCGCAGATTGTTGAAGCCGACACCTTGCTCATTCTTTCCGATGTCGATGGCGTCTATGACGCTGATCCACGGTTGAGCGAGAGTGCAAAACGATTTGATGTCATCGAAACGATCACGCCCGAAATCGAACAGGCTGCGTCGGGCCCGAACAATGCGGCCGGTCTTGGTTCTGGCGGGATGGCGTCAAAACTGGCCGCCGCGAAGATTGCGGCGCAGACCGGATGCGCCACTATCATTGCGCCCGGCCACATTGAAAAGCCGCTCAGCGCCGTGCTTGCGGGCGGGCCATCGACGATGATCTGCGAGGCGAGCGGCACGGCGAATGCGCGGCGGCGTTGGATTGCTGGGCGGCTGAGTCCATCGGGTGCAATCCATATCGACGCCGGCGCGGAAAAAGCGTTGCGCGATGGGGCAAGCCTGTTGCCGGCCGGGATAACGAGGGTCGATGGTGAATTCGTGCGCGGCGATGCGGTTTCTCTGATCGGGGCTCAGGGACGCGCCATCGGCAAGGGGCTTTCCGCCTATAGCGCCAATGAAATTGTCAGGATCGCCGGATGCAAGTCCAATGAGATCGAAGAATTGCTGGGATATCGCCGGCGTCCGGCGGTGATCGAGAAAAATGATATGGCATTGAACGGAACGCCGGACCAATGACTTCAACTGAGGATATCATGAATAGAATCGGCGCGGCGGCGAAAGCGGCAGCGCGCGTGATGAAGACGGTGACGACTGAGCAAAAAAACCAGGCGCTCCTCGCTGCAGGAGCGGAAATAAAATCTCGCGAGGACGCGATTCTGACGGCTAACGCCCGCGAGGTGGACGATGCAAGAGCCGCCGGTAAGGGGGAGGCTTTTGTCGACCGCATGGTTTTAACGCCTGCACGCATCGACGGGATATGCAACGCATTGCGCGATGTCGCCGCCCTTGATGATCCGGTGGGAAAAACGGTCAAGGAATGGCGGCGGCCGAACGGTCTTCAATTTGCCCGTGTGGCGGTTCCGATCGGTGTTGTCGCCGTCATTTATGAAAGCCGGCCGAATGTTACGATTGACGCGGCGGCGATTGCGATGAAAGCGGGCAATGCGGTGATCCTGCGCGGCGGGTCCGAATGTATTGAGACGAATGCCGAGCTTTTTGATTGTTTCCAGAAAGCCTGCATCGCGGCGGGCTTGCCCGAAGGCGGGGCGCAATTCGTCAACACCCCTGATCGTGCGGCGGTTGGCGCTATCCTTTCCGGCCTCGACGGCGCCATTGATCTTGCGATACCTCGTGGCGGTAAATCTCTGGTGTCGCGGGTCCAGAGCGATGCGCGCGTGCCGGTGTTAAGCCACCTTGACGGCATTTGCCACGTCTATCTGGATCGCGCCGCTGACCCGGAAAAAGCTGTAGCTATAACCGTAAATTCCAAAATGCGGCGCACCGGCGTTTGCGGCGCTGCGGAAACCTTGTTGATCGACGAGGCGGCGCTGAAAGAACTCTGGCCGTCTGTCGCGGCGGCATTGCGCGAGGCCGGTTGCGAGATCCGCGCTGATGAAGCGGTCCACGCCATCGACCCGGACGCAGCGCCCGCGACGGCGGAAGATTTCTATACAGAGTATCTAGATGCGGTCATCAGTGTCGCAGCGGTCAATGGCGTTAAAGGGGCGATTGACCATATTGCCCGATACGGATCGGGTCACACAGATGCGATTGTCACAGAAAATGCCGACGCCGCCGACCAGTTTCTGAAAAGCGTCGACAGCGCCATTGTTTTGCATAACGCATCGACGCAGTTTGCCGATGGCGGCGAATTTGGTCTTGGCGCTGAAATCGGCATTGCCACCGGGCGGCTTCACGCTCGCGGACCGGTCGGTGTGGAGGAATTGACGAGCTATAAAAACGTCGTGCGCGGAGAGGGCCAAATACGACCGTGATGTGCCGTTAGATGAATCTGCCATTTTCGCTGAGTTTGCGCCAATTGCGGCAAATTATTTGTTGAAAGCCGCCTGTTTATTGTTGTGTGTTGACGCAAAGTTGTTGTATGGGCAGAGCGTGCCGCAACTGTTGCGTCACGATAAGAGGTCAAGTCATGCAGACAATACTGCATCAGGGAGGTAACAGCGACGTCGCGGTGATGACCGCGGCATCGCTGCCGCTCGTGTTGGCCCTCGTCCTTCTCCTAGTAGTGCTTATTACCAACAGCCTCGGAGCGGCGATGGAGCCTGTGCGTTAAGATACGCAAAACACTCTCCAACGTTCCCGCTCCGGACCGGCAGCGGGATTTTTTTTGACTAAAAACAGCGAAACTTGGAAATGACCGAACTAAAAATCAGACGATCAGACGCAATAACAAAGGGGCCTGCGAAGGCGCCTGCGCGGGCGATGCTGCGGGCGGCCGGCTATGGCGACAAAGAACTCGCACAACCGATGATAGCGGTGGTCAATACATGGTCGACAATTACGCCATGTAATATGCATCTGGGCGCACTGGCCGAGCCGGTGAGGGCCGGCGTCAGGGCGGGCGGCGCGACACCGGTTGATTTCAATACGATTGTCGTTTCAGACGGCATAACGATGGGTGGCGAGGGAATGCGCGCCTCGTTGATCAGCCGTGAGATCATTGCCGACTCGATTGAACTCGCTGTACGCGGCCATTCGCTTGATGCTGCGGTTATTCTTGTTGGCTGCGACAAGACCATCCCGGCCGCCGCGATGGCGCTGGCGCGCATGGATATACCGGGGGTTGTGCTTTACGGCGGCACGATCATGCCGGGCCATCTGGGCGATCAGGATCTTTCAATCCAGGATGTGTTCGAAGCCGTGGGCGCCCATGCAATGGGCAAAATTTCCGATCAGGAACTCGACCAGATTGAGCGTGCGGCCTGTCCGGGCGCCGGCGCCTGCGGCGGGCAATTTACCGCCAACACCATGGCTATGGCGCTTGCATTTCTCGGTATCAGCCCGATGGGCGCCGGCGATCCGCCAGCGACCGCGAGCGCCAAGGCCAGGGAAGCTGAACGCTGCGGGCGCATCGCCGCGAAACTGGCGAAAGAAGGAACGAACGCGCGGAAATTCATCACCGAAGAGTCCCTGCGCAATGCGGCGACGGCGGTGGTCGCCAGCGGCGGCTCGACAAATGCTGTCCTTCATCTGCCGGCCATTGCTGCTGAAGCTGGCGTTCCGTTCTCGATAGATGAATTCGACGCCCTTTCCAGAAAAACACCGGTGATCGCAGATCTCAAACCCGGCGGACGGTTCTTGGCAAAAGATCTTTACGCCGCCGGCGGCGTTCCGCTCTTCGGCAAGCAATTACTCGACGCCGACAAGCTGGTTGATACGCCGACAGTGACGGGCGAAACGCTATTCGCGGAACTGTCCAAGGCGCAGGAAACGCCAGGGCAGGAGGTCGTGGTCAGCGTGGATGCGCCGCTGAAGGAAACAGGCGGTCTGCGTGTTCTGTATGGCGATGTTGCGCCCGATGGCGCGGTTCTGAAAACCGCCGGCTATGGCGACGGCGCCTTTGAAGGGCGCGCGCGTGTATTCGAGAGCGAGGAAGCCGCCTTCAAAGCGGTAACCGACGGCAACATTGTCGAAGGTGACGTGGTTATCATCCGTTACGAAGGGCCCAAAGGCGGACCCGGCATGCGCGAGATGCTGGCCGTCACCGCGGCGGTCGCGGGCCAGGGCCTCGCCGGCAAGGTTGCGTTAATCACCGATGGGCGGTTTTCCGGCGCCAGCCATGGCTTCGTTATCGGTCATGTTTCACCGGAAGCGGCGGTTGGCGGGCCGATCGGGCTGCTGCGCGAAGGCGATCGCATCGTCATCGACGCGGAAGGCCGTCGCATCGATGCGGATGTGGATTGGGCCGCGCGTCGCGCAGAGGCGACAGAGCGCCCCCGTAATAAAATGGGCGGTGTTTTTGATAAATACGCCCGCCTTGTAACATCGGCGTCAAAAGGCGCCGTTACAATTGAATTGCCTACGGATCAGTAAGAAGGAAATATCATGATTAAGCTTTATACGGAGAATGACGCCAATCCAGCCGCGGTTAAAGGCGCACCGGTTGCTGTCATCGGTTACGGCAGTCAGGGCCGCGCCCACGCGCTGAACCTTGCTGCATCCGGTTGTCAAGTTGTTGTTGGCGTGCGCCCCGGCGGCGCCGGCGAAAAGAAGGCGAAAGAAGACGGTCTTGAAACGGCGAGCGTTGCAAGCGCGGTCGATCAGGCAAAGCTCATCGCCATCCTGACGCCCGACATGACCCATGAAGAAATTTTCAAAAGCGATATTGAACCAAACCTGAAAGACGGCGATGCGGTGCTCGTCGCTCACGGCTTTACCGTTCTTTACGGGCGTATCAACCCGCCCGAAAATGTTGACGTCATTCTTGTTGCGCCGAAAGGGCCGGGCGATCTCGTGCGCCGCGAATATCAGCGCGGACGCGGCGTTCCGTGCCTCTTCGCCGTCCATCAGGATGCGACCGGCAAGGCGAAAGAGCGCGCTCTCAGCTATGCCAGCCTGATTGGCGGCACCGCGGCCGGCGCCATCGAAACGACGTTCAGGGAAGAAACCGAAACGGACCTCTTCGGTGAGCAGGCCGTTTTGTGCGGCGGCGCCTCGGAGCTTGTCATTGCGGGCTTCGAAACCCTTGTGGAAGCGGGCTACAAGCCGGAAATCGCCTATTACGAATGTCTTCACGAACTCAAGCTAATTGTAGACTTGTTCTATGAAGGCGGGATCACGCGCATGCATGAATTCATCTCGGAAACGGCAATGTATGGCGACTTCGTCTCCGGTCCTCGCGTTGTCAATGCGGAGACGAAACAGCGCATGCGCGAGGTGCTGACCGATATTCAGGATGGCACATTCGCCCGTGAGTGGATCCTTGAGAACCAGGCCGGCAAGCCGCGCTACAACCAGATGCTGCAGGCCGATCTCGATCATCCAATCGAGAAGACTGGCAAGGAATTGCGCGAGATGATGTCCTGGTTAAAGCCGGGCGCGAACACGAAAGAAGAGTAAGTCCCATGGCCGACGCCGCTCAGAAATCGAAAACCAAAGTTGAAGCGCAGGTCGCAAAACCCGGCGCTGAGCTACTTCTGGATGCGCTGGAGGAACAGGGCGTCGAGGTGATTTTCGGCTATCCGGGCGGTGCGGTGTTGCCGATCTATGATGCGCTCCATCAGCGCGACACCATCCGTCACATCCTGATGCGCCATGAGCAGGGGGCGCTTCATGCGGCGGAGGGGTATGCGCGCTCCACCGGCAAGGTCGGCGTTGCCCTGGTGACGTCAGGCCCCGGCGCCACCAATGCCGTGACGGGCCTTGCCGATGCGCTGCTTGATTCCATCCCGGTTGTCTGCATCACCGGGCAGGTCGCGCGGCCTTTTATCGGCACCGACGCGTTTCAGGAATGTGATACGACAGGCATAACCCGTTCGTGTACGAAGCATAATTACCTTGTGCAGTCAGCGGCGGAACTTTCCGGCGTTGTCCATGAGGCGTTTCATATCGCCCGCCGCGGACGGCCGGGGCCGGTTCTGGTGGATATTCCCAAGGATGCGCAGTTTGAAACGGCGACCTATACGACGCGTGAGAACGCCAAGAACCGGAACTGTATTGTTCTGCCGGATATTGATCGCAACGCGCTCGACCAAGCTGTCGATCTGATGCGCTATGCACGCCGGCCGGTCTTTTATACGGGCGGCGGCATTATTAATTCCGGGCCGCAGGCTGCCGCGGCCCTGCGCAGTCTGGCGCGGGCAACAGGTTTTCCTGTGACGTCGACCCTGATGGGGCTCGGCGCTTTCCCGGCGTCGGACCCGCAATGGCTCGGTATGCTCGGCATGCATGGCAGTTTTGAAGCCAACAATGCGATGCATGATTGCGATTTGATGATTTGCGTTGGCGCGCGGTTTGACGACCGCGTGACCGGTCGCATCGATGCGTTCTCGCCCAACTCGCGCAAGATCCATATCGATATTGATCCGTCCTCCGTGAACAAGAATGTACGCGTCGATATTCCGCTTATTGGCGATGCAGGTGCGATTCTGGATGCGCTCGCTGCGGAATGGGCAAAGCGTGAAAAGAAAGCAAAGCACGACAAGGCGCGGATCGCCGACTGGCTTTCCCAAATCGATTCATGGCGGGCGCGTAAATCATACAGTTTTGAGAACTGCAACGAGCGCATCAAGCCGCAGCACGCCATTCAGCGCTTGTTTGAGCTGACCCGCGGCAAGGATGTGTATGTAACGACGGAAGTTGGGCAGCATCAGATGTGGGCCGCACAACACTTCCCGTTTGACGAGCCGAACCGCTGGATGACATCGGGCGGCCTTGGCACCATGGGATATGGCTTGCCGGCAGCGCTGGGCGTGCAGGTTGCGCACCCGGACGCGCTCGTTGTCGATATAGCCGGCGATGCATCGGTGCAGATGACGATGCAGGAAATGTCGGCGGCAGTGCAGTATGAGTTGCCGATAAAGATCTTTATTCTCAATAACGCCTATCTCGGCATGGTTCGTCAGTGGCAAGAACTTCTCCATGGCGGACGTTACTCGCATTCCTATTCGGAAAGCCTGCCGGACTTTGTAAAGCTGGCCGAAGCCTATGGCGGCGTTGGATTCCGGGCTGAGCGCCCCGATGAGCTCGACGACAAGATCAAGGCGATGATCGAGTGCGACAAGCCGGTGCTGTTCGATTGCGTTGTGACACACGAAGAAAATGTCTTCCCGATGATTCCGTCGGGCGCCGCCCATAATGAGATGCTTCTCGGCGGCAAGGTTACCGGCGATGAAATCAGCGACGAAGGAAGGGTATTGGTGTGAGTGCGTCCCAGCAACAATCCGCGCCATCGCAGTCGGTTTATCCCGTAACCCCTGATCAGGGCGTGGTGCGGGAATCGATCATCGCCGTTATCGTTGATAACGAGCCGGGGGTGCTTTCGCGCGTCGTCGGTCTGTTTTCCGCGCGCGGTTATAATATTGAAAGCCTGACGGTCGCGGAAACGGACGTTGAAAAGAACGTTTCGCGCATTACGGCTGTTACGCGCGGCACGACGGCGAAAATCGACCAGATCAAGGCGCAGCTAGGTCGACTGGTGCCGGTGCGCCGGGTCATCGACGTGACGGCGGAAACCGACGCGCTAGAGCGCGAACTGGCCTTGGTGAAAGTCACCAGCGAAGGCGATGCACGGGTTGAAGCGTTGCGTGTTTCGGACATTTTTCGCGCCAATGTCATCGACACGACACAGACATCGTTTGTATTCGAAGTAACGGGTTCGCGTGAGAAAATCACCGCGTTCATCGACTTGATGAAGCCGCTGGGCCTGAAGGAAGTTTCGCGAACAGGTGTTCTTTCGATCCGTCGCGGTGTGGAGTGCGACTGATGACGATGCTTCTTACCCGTCGACTTATTCCCGCGTGAGGGCCGACCCTCACGCATGTTGATCCTTTAACGACCAACAACGGGAATAGAAAATGACTGACGAACCTCATGTGAAGATTTTTGATACGACCTTGCGCGATGGCGAACAGGCGCCGGGTTTTTCCATGTCGACCGACGCCAAGCTCGTCGTGGCGCGCGTTCTTGCGGCGGCCAATGTAGATGTAATTGAGGCTGGATTTGCCGCCGCGTCGCCGGGCGACGCCGCCTCGATCCGCGCCGTCGCCGAAGAGATCGAAGGGCCGACGATTTGCTCGCTCGCCCGGCTGAATCCGGCTGACATTGATGCGGCCGCCGCAGCCATCGAGCCGGCGGCGAAAAAACGCATCCACACCTTTATCGGCACGAGCCCGCTGCATCGCGAGGCGAAGCTGAAGATGTCAAAAGAGGAGATCCTCGCGTCAATTTCAAAGGTTGTCGCCTATGCGGCGTCGATTTGCGACGATGTAGAGTTCTCCCCGGAAGACGCCATTCGCACCGAGCGCGACTATCTCGCCGAAGCGGTTGAAGCAGCGATTGCGGCCGGCGCGAAAACCATCAATGTTCCCGATACGGTGGGCTATACGACGCCGGAAGAAATTACCGATCTGTTCCGTTTTCTTGTTGAAACGGTTCCCGGCGCGCGAGACGTGACTTTCTCCGTACACTGCCATGATGATCTCGGCATGGCGGTGGCAAATTCGCTGGCGGCGGTGCGCGGCGGCGCCCGGCAAATCGAATGCGCCGTGAATGGTATTGGCGAGCGCGCCGGTAATTGCTCGATGGAAGAAGCCGTCATGGCGTTGGCGACACGGCGCGACTTTTTCGGCTGCCAAACGCAAATTGAAACGACGCAGCTTTATCCTGCGGCTCGGGCGTTGTCGCGCGTCACGCATAATCCGATCCCGCGTAACAAGGCAATCGTCGGCAAGAATGCGTTTGCACACGAAGCCGGCATTCATCAGCACGGCGTGCTCGCGAACAAACGCACCTATGAGATCATGGACGCCGAAGCTGTCGGGATGCCGGCCAATCGTATCGTTCTTGGCAAACATTCCGGCAAGCACGCTGTATTGGATCGGGCAAAGGCGCTCGGCTTTAATGTTTCCAAGCAGAAAGTCGAGGATATCTTTCCCGCCTTCAAGCGTCTTGCCGATACCTGCCGGGAGGTGACCGACGCCGATCTCGTTAAGCTGTTGACGGGCAATGCGGAGGCGGACGGTCGCATTGGTCCGTGGCGCATGCGCAAGACTGAATTGCATGTGGACATGGAAGGAAGCGAGCGCCCCCATGCGCGCGTCACCATGGAACATGATAATGGCGAGCGGCGCACGGTCAGGCATAAAGGCGAGGGGCCGATTGATGCGGCTTTCGCGGCGGTTTGCGCCATCGCCGATGTGCCGGCGCGCATTAACGTCCTCGACCTTCATCATATGGCCTCGGAAGGGGTCGTTCGGGCCGAAGCGGTAATCGACGTGGAAGACGAACAGTTTTCCGGCAACGCCGAAGAGGTCGATGTTGCAGACGCCGCCGTTGCCGCCTTTGTCGCTGCTGTCAACCAGGCCGCCGCCCTGCGCGCCAGTCGGGCCAAAGCGGACGCAACGGAAAACGCTAACTAGTCGGGAAAGAAAATGACAGCGAAATCATTGTTCGACAAACTCTGGGAACGTCATGTCGTTGTTGAAGAGACAAGCGACAGCCCGGCAGTTCTCTTTATCGACCTTCATCTGGTGCATGAGGTAACGTCGCCTCAGGCATTTTCGGTCTTGAAGGAACGTGGGCTGAAAGTCCGCCGCCCTGATTTGACCGTTGCTACCCTTGACCATTCAACACCGACCCTGCCGGCGGATGCGAAGGGCGAACTCCCCTATGCCACGCCGGCGGCGAAGGCGCAGGTCGAAACGCTAATCGCCAATTGTTCAGATCACGGAATTGAACTGCTCGGCCTGGGTGATCCGCGTCGCGGCATCGTCCATGTTATCGGTCCTGAACTTGGCGTAACCCAACCGGGCAAAACGATTGTCTGCGGCGACAGTCATACCTCGACCCATGGCGCCTTTGGTGCGCTGGCGTTTGGCATTGGTACGACGGAAGTCGGCCATGTGCTGGCGACGCAATGTGTTCTGCAACGCAAGCCGAAATCCATGCGTGTTATATTTGACGGAGAGACACCCGCCGGCGTCACCGCGAAAGACATGGCGCTCGCTGTCATAGCCGAGATCGGCGCCGATGGCGGTCAGGGTTACGCTATCGAGTTTGCGGGATCTGCGGTTGAGGCGCTCTCCATGGAGGGGCGTATGACCCTGTGCAATATGTCGATCGAAGCGGGCGCGCGTTCCGGCATGGTCGCGCCGGATGACAAGACTTTCGAGTGGCTGAAAGAATGCGCTCGTGCGCCGAAGGGCGCCGACTGGGATGCAGCGCTTGATGACTGGCGTTCTTTGCCGACGGAGGATGGCGCTGCGTTCGACAAGGAAGTCACGATCAATGCGGCTTTTATAAAGCCAATGATCACCTATGGTGTTTCGCCTGATGCGGCCGCGCCAGTCGATACAATTGCGCCGACGCCGGAAACGGCTGACGCCCGGCGCGCAATTGATTACATGCAATTCACGTCAGGCCGTCCGTTTACGGAAAACAAGGTCGACCGTGTTTTTATCGGCAGTTGCACGAATTCGCGTCTTTCGGATTTGCGTCTCGCCGCCGGGATTTTACGCGGGCGCAAGGTCAAGGAT
>CAMYNO010000089.1 GCA_947259815.1 uncultured Parvularculaceae bacterium | reverse complement strand
GTGCATTATGGTCGGATCGCAGAAGCGCTTCAGGCCAAGCGTCGAGATTTAGAAGGAAAGATCAGCGCTGACTATATAGACCGTATGTTGGTTGGCCTTAACCACTGGGTTGACGGCGCACGCAACGGATATCTCGCATGGGGTGTTCTTCATTTCATCAAGAGATGAACCGAGCTTGCCTGCAGTGCTCGCGTCCATCCGACATTGAGCTTGCCGCCGCACACTACCGCGAATTCCTGATGGTGACTTTAGCCAGTCGGTGATGAATGATCGCTTTTTCGCCAGAAATGGTCATTGCGGATTGTCTTATGAGTGTCTTGCATGGGGCGAGCTTAGGCCGCTCCGATAGCGCCGTACTAGAGGTCAATCTGGATCACGAGAATGCAGAGCGAGTTAAGTATCGTCATTCTCCGTGACGCCTAATTGCAACTCAATTTGCTCCAGCAATGACGTCGCGCTGATGTGAGCCCCGCCCAGCATGGTCAGATGCCCGTGAGCCCAGCCGAGCTGAGTTCGCAAGGTCGCCAAGAGTTTTGGATGATCCGAAACTAAACTGAAAAGCTCCGCCTTATCGCCGCCATGATACGGGGTAAGGCCGTATTCCAAGCCGATTTCTATCGCGGTGTCTCTGGCCGGTCGAAAGGTGACATCTTGCGCTTTGACCAATGAGTTTGAGAGATAGCGATAATTCTGCAAATCTTTCACGAGGCCGTCATCTCGAAGTAATCCTAGCTCTCCGCCGCTCGCCAATGCGTCAAACGCGGTGGTGCTTGGTTGAGCATTGCCCACGAGCACGGAGTACCCCCATAATTCGCCATCGATACTCTCGACCGTGGCTTCGAACTCCTTCGTTCGGTCGCCAAAATACGCGTCAACAAACTCCTTGTATTTCACACCATCGATCTCAGCGTGCGTGATGAAATTGGGTGTGTTTGGGACCGAGGCATTTTCCAGAATGTGATTGATGACTGTAATTTTTCCATACGCGCCATCCATTGCGATCTCATAACTGGCGATGTCGGATCGGATATCATTCGCGATATTTTGCAGAATGAGAGTTTCGCGGTGGCGATCACCTTGAGCATCATTCCAGTTGGCGACCTGAATGCCGATGAAAACACCGAGCACCACGATCACGAAATCGATCGCGACCGCAAACCAGTTCTGGTCCTTGACGTGTTTACTGATGCGCCGAAGTAGCATCGCAGTCCCCCAAATTCATTTACGCTATGGTGGAACCTTTGGGACAAATTGCAAAGCAGTAAGGTCAAACTCGGCTTATTCGCGGCTATATTGAGCGTCTTAAAATGCGGTTGCCCTCAACTGATCGCCGCAACACGTTAAGGCGTGCTTTTAGCCCATGGATATATCAAACGTCGCTTTATAGCCGTCGCCGTCCTTTTTGACGTCAAGGGTTAGCGCTTTTAACGCATATTTATCGCCCTTTAGAACGATATCGCGGTCCGGTCCAATCGGGTTTTGCCCGCGTGCAGCGTAGGGCTCGGTTTCGTAAATCTCTTTTTCGAAATCGCGAGCGAAATAGAGTTGCGTTGTCGTTGCTGTCCAGTCGAGATCGGGCATGATGGCGCGTACATGGATGTGCGGAAGCCGTGGAACGTACCAGCCGGGAACGATGGTCGTAAAACGGGCAATGCCGTTTTCATCTGTAATTTGACGGCCTCGCAAAAATGACGCGCTGGAATAATCGGCGCCCGGCCCTTTAATCTGCAACGTATGCAAATCAAAATCGATGTTCTGGAAACCGGCGTAACGCCCAATCGCATCGCAGTTCCAGATATCAACGACAACGCCCGGCACAGCGGCGCAGGCAAGCGGCTCCACAACCTTGATGTCGAGCTGCAAAACAGCCCCTTGCACCCCTTCACGAATGTCCGAACGCAGCGGATTGTCTGCTGTGAGATACGGCCCCGGTGTTTGTTGCACGACCGGCTTGCAAGCATTGCTCGGCATAACGAGTTTTTTGTCGCTCTCAGCCAGCGCAAATGTTCCCGCGCCTGTGGAAAACATTAACCCGCCTGCGCCGGCCACAAATTTTCTTCTGTCCATGTTGAACTCCCCTCTCAAGGGAGGTTCATAGCATGCTTTTTTGATTGTTGTCTCGCCCATAAAGTCGTTACGGACTTTATGAGTCCGAAGGTTGGGAAGACGGCAGGATAGAAACTTCCCGCTGCGGGAATGGAATTTCGATACCGTTTTCTTTCAGGGCCATCCAGATCATCAACAGAAGATCGGCGCCGACCCGGTTCACGCCGTCGTCGATGCCGTCCATCCAGAATTCCACTAAAATGTTGATGCCGGAATCGCCGAAGCTTTCGATCTCTGCATCGGGGCGTTCTTCCAGCGGCGTCGCGTCGCCGCTCAGGACTTTTGGATGGCTGGCGACCACATCGCGAACGATATCGAACATTGCCGGCAGGTCCGTCTTGTAGGCAACGGAAAAGTTGAGCGAGTAACGCTGCTTGTTGTTGTTGTGGGTCCAGTTGGTGAAGGTCGATGTGATGAACTTCTCATTGGGGACCATGATGTCCTTGCCGTCGAATGTCTCCAGCGTTGCCGATCGCATGGAAAGATCCCGAAGCCTTCCGGCGCGGCCGTCCTCCAGTTCGATGAAGTCGCCAATGGTGATGGATTTATCGAGCAGGATAATGATCCCGGAAATGAAATTGGACGCAATCTGTTGCAGGCCGAAACCGAGCCCCACGCCGACGGCGCCGCCAAAGACGGCAAGCGTCGTGAAGTTGATGCCCATCACCTGCAACAGCAACAGGGCGATAATGACGAACAGGCTGATTTCAAATAGCTTGGAAAGGATTTCGCGGGTGCGCAGATCGAAATCCGGACGATTGCGGATGACGCGCTTGCCGGTCGAATTCGATATCCGCCCCAGCCAGAACAGAAATACACCAAAGAACAATGTGCGGGCGAGGGCGTAGGCGGAAATGCGAATATTGCCGACCTCGATGGAATAGCGATCGAGCAGGATAGTGACGTTATCCAGCCAGCCGAATACCGCCAGCAAGGCGACCGGCAGTGCAACCCAGTTGGTCAACACCTTGATGAATCGTGTGCTGATGAACTGGTGGACAAAGCGGTGAATGAAATAGACGACGCTTAGCCCGAGAATGATCCGGGCGACGTCAACGGCGCCAACAACAAGCCTGCTGATCTCCATGGCGCCGGCGAGGGCGACCGCGAGGAACAGCGGTAGGATGAGCGCGCTGGCCTTGCTGAGCCCTTCGGCGAAGATGTGCTTGGAATCGAGAACGGTCGCGCGCTTTAAAATGCTGGCTTTCAGCAACAAGGCCAGCAGGTAGCCCGCTACAAGGGCGAGGGTCGCGATTGCGATTTGCGCCATGAATTGCGGGCTTGCAATCCAGTCCAGAAAAGTCTGCACGCGTTCCTGAAATTTTGTGGGCAAGTCATTCATGACATTCGCAGTCCCTGTTCGCGCCGGGCCGGCGCTAAGATGCTTGCGGAGTTAGCCGCGTTACATGGCCCATTTTGCGACCGGCGCGGGCCTCGCCTTTGCCATAGAGATGCAGGCAGGCATTCTGTTCACGGATGATGCCGGACCATTGTTCGATCTCATCGCCGACCAGGTTTTCCATGACGGCCGACGAATGGCGCGCTGGATCGCCCAGGGGCCAGCCTGCGACTGCGCGGATATGTTGTTCGAATTGCGACACAGCGCAGGCATCCGCCGTCAGATGGCCGGAGTTGTGAACCCGCGGCGCCATTTCATTGACGATGACGCCGCCGCCGGGCAGGACGAAAAACTCAACACCGATGACGCCGACATAATCCAGCGCTTCGAGGATTGCGACGGTCGCTTCTTCCGCCGATCTGCGTGTTTGCGTCTCGATGCGGGCAGGGATCGTCGAGGTTTTTAAAATGCCGTCGGCATGGACATTTTCGATGGGCTCGTACAGTCGGACCGCGCCGTTGACGCCGCGCGCCCCGATGATCGAAATCTCTTTCTTGAACGGTACAAAGGCTTCGAGAATGGATGGCGCGGCGCCGACCTCGTCCCAGGCGAACGCGACGGCTTTTTCATAGGAGGCGTGAAGGTCGATATCCTTATCGGTCAGGCGGGTCTGTCCCTTGCCGTCATAGCCGAGGCGGCGCGTTTTCAGGATCGCCGGCCGCCCGACTTTCTTCAGCCCTTCGCCGAGGTCTTCGAGTTTATCGACGGCGTGAAAATCAGCCGTTGCAACGCCGAGACTGCGGACGAATTGTTTTTCGATCAGCCGGTCCTGCGCCTTTTCAAGCGCCAAGGCGCCGGGTCGCACGGTTGCGCCGGCCTTTTGCAGTATGGCGACCGCTTCGACCGGCACATTTTCGAACTCATATGTTACGACGCCGACCGATTGCGCAAAGGCGGCGAGGGCGGATGCGTCCGTATACGCAGCTTTGGTGAATTGCGATGACACTTGCGCGGCCGGGCTGTCCTCGTCGGGGCAATAGATATGCGTTTTCAGCCCGAGTGCCGCCGCCGCCAGCGACAGCATGCGACCGAGCTGACCGCCGCCAAGGACGCCAATTGTATCGTTGGGGCGAAGCGGGTCCATTCTGCTGTCCGCTTACCTTAATCCTCGACCGTCGGGGCAACCGATGCGGTCTGCTTGGCGCGCCACTCATCCAGCCGGCTGGCGAGGGCGTCATCGCTTGTCGCCAGAATTTCCGCCGCGAGGAGCGCTGCGTTCTTTGCGCCGGCTTCGCCAATGGCGACCGTTGCGACCGGTACGCCCGCGGGCATCTGGACAATGGAAAGCAGACTGTCGAGCCCCTTCAGGGCTTTCGACTGGATCGGCACGCCAATAACGGGAAGCCGCGTCATGGAGGCGGCCATGCCCGGCAGGTGCGCTGCGCCGCCGGCGCCGGCGACGATCACTTTCAAGCCGCGATCCGCCGCGCCCTTGGCGTATTCATAGAGCCGGTCCGGCGTGCGGTGGGCGGATACAATCCGGGTTTCGCAGGCGACGCCCAGCTCGCCGAGCAATTCAGCGGTCTTGGCCATGATCGGCCAGTCCGAGCGCGAGCCCATGATTACGCCGACCCGTATCGCCGGGGAATTTGCCGTCATGGCTTTCTTTGCGCCTCCGAGCGGAAAAGGCGCGGGCATACATCAATGGAGCGCGTAAAGGCAAGGCGCGTTGGATTTATGGGAATGGGGAATTTATGGGAATAAGGGATTTAAGGGGGATGGGAGACGCCGACCGTACAGACGGGGGCGCGAAGGCCGACGCCTCCTCACACCGGACGCGGGAGCCGGCCGTACCGAAGGGGACTCGATGTACGACCGTCCGCACGAGCAAACATGGGCCGCCGCACCGTCTGTCACAACCATCAAGCGGCGAAACGAGCCGGCCTCGCGCTGAAATGAACGGGGCCTATCTCTGAGCAAAATTCTGCTAATCTGTTGGCCAGATCTTGTAGTGGCGGCGAGCGCTTTCGATTGGCTAAAAGCTGCGATTCACGCATATTAAGGATTAGAGTCAGGCGGCGATGCGATGAAAGTTAACGACCCGACGCGTCCGGCGCGCGTTCGAAAGGTAACAACGGCAAGCAGCGTCAAAGGCGCTGCGGCGCCGGAGGCGGTCAAACCGGCCGCCGATGTAACGACGGTGCTGGGGGTGCCGGAGGCGGAACTGACGCCCAAGGTTCGCGCCGCGTTGTTTTCTCTCATCGAGGATATCCAGAACCTGCGCGCTGAGCTCGATCAGGCGCGAAATCGAATCGATGAACTGGAAGCGCTCGCCGATCGCGACGCCATGCTCGACGTTTTCAATCGGCGCGCCTTCGCGCGGGAGCTTGATCGTACGCTCGGCTTATTGGATCGCTATCAGTGGCGCGCCAGCCTGGTTTTCATTGATCTCAATGATTTGAAAAAAATCAACGACCGGTTGGGTCACGCCGCCGGCGACGCCGCACTTGTTCACGTTTCGAAAACCCTGACCGGCAATGTCCGCCAGACCGACGTGGTCGCGCGCCTTGGCGGCGATGAATTTGCGCTTCTGCTTTTACAGGCCGATGAAACGATAGCGAAAGAAAAGGCGCAATCGATTGCCGATCTGATTGTTGCCGAGCCGGTTGGATGGGACGGCGAGGTCTTTCATGCGTCGGTTTCCTGGGGTGCCGTTGAAATTCACAAGGGCGTATCTGCGCAAGAAGCGCTCAATCAGGCGGACGAGGCCATGTATCAGGCTAAGAAGCAGAAATAATCAGGCGATGATGTCGGGCAGCATCGAGTCTTTGAGTTTTTGAATATCGTCTTTCAGACTCAGCTTTTTCTTTTTTAAACGTGCAATCGAAAGCCGCTCGTAAGGCGACGTTGCTTCAAGTGCGCGAATGGCCGCGTCAAGATCGCGG
>CAMYNO010000088.1 GCA_947259815.1 uncultured Parvularculaceae bacterium | reverse complement strand
CGCGGCCGAGGGGAATAATCGCGCCGTCCGCGGTCTGCAGCGGAATATTGCGGATCGATTCCATGGACGCTTTCGACGCGTCCTGCAGACGGGCGGTGATATCGAACCGCCTGACGCCATCGATAAGCGTGCCCACGGGCTCCGCGCCGATGCCGGTCCGCACGACGTTCAGAACATCGTCGGCGTTCATGCCGTATCGCGCGAGTTCGGCGCGGTCGACCTGAATGCGGATTTGCGGCTTGCCGATATTGGCTTCGAGCGAAAGATCAGCGGCGCCCGGCACGCCGGAAATCGCTTCCTTGATTTCCTGGCTGAGCCTGTCCAGTTCGCCAAGATCCTGACCATAGATTTTCGCGGCAAGCGTTGCGCGAACGCCCGAGATCAGCTCTTCAACGCGCATCTGGATTGGTTGCGTGAAGGCGATGACCGAGGTCGGCACGGTTTCTTCAAGCTTTTCGCGCATGTCGTCGGCAAGCGAAGCGACCGAACGCTTACGGGGCCACTCGCTTTGCGGTTTTAGCGCCGTGTAGATTTCCATGTAGTTGACATCTGCGGTCTCGCCTTTTTCGGCGCGCCCGATCATGGCGATTGTCGTTTCCACTTCGGGAAACTCAGACAGCGTGTTTTCAATTTCCTTGGAAATCTCAATCGACTGATCCAGCGAAGTCGAAGGGATCGACGTGACCCGCCACATGATCGACCCTTCCTGTAATTGAGGCATGAACTCCTTGCCGAGGAAGGGAAAGAGCGCGAGGCTGGCGACCAGAAGACCGCCGGCCGCGAGGCCCACCTTGCGCTTGTTATCGAGACTCCAGGCGATCAGAGGCAGATAGCCGCGCTTGACGATCCGCATCAGCATCGTGTCGCGCTCTTCCTTCGGCTTCAGGATCATCGCCGCCAGGACGGGAATGATCGTCAGCGTCAGAATCAGCGAGCCCGCCATGGCGAAGCTGATATTGAAGGCCATGGGCTTGAAGAGTTTGCCTTCTAAGCCCTCAAGACTGAAGAGCGGCAGAAAGACGACGATGATGATCATAATCGCAAATGCGATGGGATTGGCGACTTCCCTCGCAGCCTGCAGAACGGCGGCTGTCCGATTGACCTCGCCGCCTTCCTCCTTGCGCTCGGCCATGATGCGGAACGAGTTTTCGACCATGACGACGGCGCCGTCGACCATCATGCCGATGCCGATGGCGAGACCCGCGAGCGACATCAGATTGGCGGAAAGACCCATCTGGCCCATAAAAATGAAGGCGATGAGCATGGCGAGCGGCAATGCAGTAATGACCACCAGCGCCGATCGGATTTCGCCGAGAAACAGAAACAGCACGATGGCGACCAGGATCGACCCTTCTATGAGGGCTTTCTCCGCCGTGCCGACCGCTTTTTCGACCAGCTCGGTGCGGTCATAGATGGGCTTGACAATGACGCCATCCGGTAACGCGCTTTCGACAGTCTTAACTTTCTCTTTAACCGCGTCGACGACGTTCTTGGCGTTCTCGTTAATACGCGCAAGCGCCATGCCGAGAACCACTTCCTCGCCGTCGCGGGTGACGGCGCCGAACCGCAAGGCGGGCGCCTGTTCGACGTTCGCGACATCGCGCACATAAACCGGGGCTCCGTCCTTTACCTTGACGACGATGTTGCCAATATCGGTTTCGTCCCGCACAAGGCCGAGGCCGCGCACGAGATATTGCTCCGGTCCCTGATCGATATATTGCCCGCCGACCTGGCGGTTATTCGCCTCAAGCGCTTCGACGACATCGGAAAACCCCAATTCGTATTTGATAAGTTGCAAGGGATCGATCTGGACCTGGAACTGGCGTTCCTGCCCGCCCCAGGACATGACGTCATCGACGCCGGCGGCTGTGCGCAGAATGAGCCGCACGTTCCAGTCCTGAAGGGTCCGTAGATCCATGTCGCTGATGTCGCCCTTGAGGGATTCATCAGCGCGTTCGAGCGTGTACCAGAAGACCTGGCCGAGACCCGACGCATTTGGGCCCATTTCTGGCGATCCATATCCTTCGGGAATGCGGTCGCGGACTTCCGCAAGCCGCTCCATAACAAGGCGCCGCGCGAAATAGATATCGACGCTGTCCTTGAAATAAACAGCGACATAGGAAAGACCGAAGAGGCTCACCGAACGGATTTCCGACACGTCGGGAAGCCCCGCCATCGCCGACTCTACCGGGAACGTCAGCAATTGCTCGACGTCTTCCGCGGCAAGGCCCGGCGATTCCGTATAGATATTGACCTGAACGGGCGTCACGTCCGGGAAAGCGTCGATCGGAACCGTCGTCACGGCGCGCCAGCCGAGAAAGCCGACGACGGCGAAGATGATGAGCACCAGAACTTTATACTGGAGCGAGAGTTCAACGAGTTTATTCAACATATCATCAATTCCTAATGCCCGTGGCCTTCGCCCATTTTTGTTTTCTGAATGAGCGATTTGAGGAGAAAGGTTTTTTCGGTGACGATTTCATCGCCTTCCGCGACGCCGGAATTGACTACAATCCAGCCGCCGCTCGCAGCACCGGTCTCTATACTCACCGGTTCGATTTCATCG
>CAMYNO010000087.1 GCA_947259815.1 uncultured Parvularculaceae bacterium | reverse complement strand
GTATTCCAATAGATTCAACGGAACGCTGCGACGGAAGGTGCTAAACGCGGAGTGGTTCGCTACTATTGACCAAGCAAAAACTGTCATCGAAAAATGGCTACGTCAATACAATCATGTCCGTCCGCATCAAGCGCTCGGCATGCGTCCACCCGTCCCTGAACCTATTGGAATACTGCCCCAAAAATAGGGGGCTGGACATGCTGTTTCAGCATGCGCCACCGGACAAATCGGAAAAGGTCAACGCACACTCGTTGAGATGGCCGGATTACCGGACGACGCAGATACTCAACTCTACTTGCTGGTCGGCCAGTCAAACATGGCCGGGCGCGGGAAGGTCCGTAGTATTGACCGGGAAATTCACCCACGCGTGTTCACGCTCCCAAAGAGAATGAATGGGTTCCCTTCGTGAATGCGTATCAAACTCTTTGCCAGGCGCCGCAGCCTGAGTTTCGGGCTCTACTTCAGGAGATGAGCTCTAAATGCTAACTGAGAAAAGTGATAATTATCAGTTGGTTACAAAGCGCACGATAGGTCGCGTCTTAGGCCGAAATCAAAACCGTTGGCAAGCAATCCGATTTTCGTCATCGACTCGAGTGTGAGACGTAAATCGAAATCGTGCCAGTGGCGGTTGCGATCTTCTCGGTCTCTTCAACGGAACGAAATCCGGCGTTTATCAGTAATTTCGGGATTATCCCTTCGGCGTTCGGTCGGGTGTCTTCAACGCCGTCCAGCGCCTGAACCGTGCTCCGGAACAACAATCGCTGGACCCCTTGTTGCAGCCCGTAGTCGGCGATGAACAGAGAACCACTTGTTGCAAGGGCTTGTCTGGCGTCAGTAAGAATGCGCTGTTTTTCCTTGAGCGGGACCTGATGGAGCACCAGGCTTGATACGATCTTGTTCGGTGGTTCATCGAAATATCCCATGCCCGCCGAAAAAAATCCTTCCTCAAACCGAATGTCGCCGCTCAATCATTTTGCTTTTTCTCTGGCGCGTTGAACCGCGTCGGCGTCGGGATCGACGCCGATATAACAAGCTTCGGGGCATGCCTTGTGAAGCGCTATGGCGAGACTGCCTGTGCCGGAACCGATATCGAGAATGCGGTCACCGGGCGATGGGGCCAGTGCTGTGATCAGCGCCGTGCGCCACTTTTTTTCTCGCGTTATCGCGGCAATAGCCAGATCGTAAAGCGGCGTCAGCGCGCGATGGCCGAGCGGCGGCGTGTGCGCATCAGCTTGGCTAATTTTGACCGCGCGGCTCACAACTTTAGCCCTCGCAATCGCAATGCGTTCCCGATGACCGACACGGACGAAAAGCTCATCGCGGCCGCGGCGATCATCGGGCTCAGAAGCAGTCCGAAGACCGGATACAGAACGCCGGCCGCCACTGGCACGCCAAGTGTGTTGTAAATGAAGGCGAAGAAAAGGTTCTGCCGGATGTTGCGCATGGTCGCCTGGCTGAGGCGACGGGCGCGGGCGACGCCGCGCACAACACCGATAATTTCTATGTCATGAACGATCATAGCTTCGCGGGGCCGGACTTTCGGCTTGTGCTCATTGAGAATGGCGCCGAACCACCCGTAAATACGAGTCCGGATATTGTCGTGCGCTCGCCGTCAAAAACCGGAATCGCCATTCAGCGCGTCTTTGTCGATACTGGCGATCGCTTGGATGACCTCGATGGCCAAAGAAAGTTGGCGGGATGCAGAACTTTGTCAGAAAGCTGATGTTCCTTCGATTGCTTTACACCGGTCTTGCGATTTTTCTCGTACTCGGGTGCGCGGCTGCCCGACGCTCTGAAGCGGGCCGGCACACCAATCGAACTCTTCGTGAAAAAAACCTCCCGGCAGAAGCCGGGAGGTAAGTGAAGCGCTCAAAACAGGGAGGTTTTTTGCGCTATCTCAAGAGTGCAATACTGCAGGCGGCTTTAGCGACCGGGGAGCCGTCGTTGTCCTGCCATGCGATGCAATCGATAAAGACGAGCCGTCGCCCGGTTTTCGCAATGCGCGCTCTGGCGAAGAGCGGCGAAAGCCTGACGGATTTGAGGTAATCAACATTGATATTAATCGCCTCGCCGTCGGCATCAGAACCAAGGGTGCACCGCAACTCATGCAGCGCCGCAAGCTCCAGAAAGGTCGACACAACGCCGCCATGAAGCGCCTTGATCAGCGGATTGCCGATATGAGCTTCATCCGGTGTAATTGAATAAAGATAGCCGTTCTCTGCTTCCTCGGCCTCAAACCGGAGCCAGTGGCGAAGCGGCGAGTTCGCAAATCGGGTCATGTCGGCCGCCCTTTCGCGAGCCGAGCAAAGTCCGGCCCGCCGCTGGCGATCATGAATGCGCCAGTCGCACTCGCGAGCGGTCTTCCGTCATAGTCGAAGATATCTCCGCGCGTTCTGGCGATATTGCCATTAACGGCGTGACATTCAGCGCTGCATATAACTTTCGAACCGATTTCAATTGGGCGGAGATAGTCCGTCTTCAGATTGATAGTAGCGATTGCTTTTGGCTGCTGAATTTTTGCAAACACCGAAAATCCGAACACCGTATCGAGGATGATTGTGTAAGCGCCCGGATGCGCGCTGCCGTCACCATCCTTGTACGAGAAAAAGTCAGGTATTGTTGCGAAGACAGAAACCCCGTCTTTGTCGATCTTACTCGGCTCCATCTGCAAAGCGGCAAACAGTTGATGGCCTTCCGAGAAGTATGACTTCATCACGTCCGCCCAGGGCGGCGCGCCGCCTTTATTCTTGAGCGACATTTGATGCTGCCGGCCGCTCATCGTTTTGCTTCGTTCTTGGCGGCTTTGCGCTGGACACGATCCAAGTCATCGACGCCGCTAAAACCATGCTCGACTTGCTCTGCGCCGAGGTCGATAAGGTTGGATTTTGCAATCGTCAGCGCCTCGATGAAGTCCTCAACGCGCTCGGGCGATAGCCCCTTGAAAGCGTCTTTATAGAGATTGTCCGCCGCCGCTCGCATATCCTCGATCAGAGGAACGATTTTGTCGGTGAGAAAAACGAGGTTGGCGCGCCGATCCTCCGGCGAAGGCGCGCGGCGCAGCCAGCCGGTTTCTTCCAGCCGATCGATAAGCCGCCCGAGCGGCGCCGGCTCCATATCGAGCTCGTCAGCGAGCGCCCGCTGCGTCCGCCCGTCATTGCGATAAAGGTGCGCCAAAACGAACCATTGCGACCGGGTGAGGCCTATGTGCTTGACTCTACGGTCAAATTCGCGCCGGAGCAGGCGCGCTACGTCGTTGACCAGATAGCCTGGATTACGCTCAAGCCGGTCTTCCTGCCTTTTCATCTCCCGCGCCCATCTGTTTTGCTACTCACGTTTAATATATACTAAGTTATTAAAGGTTAGTATAGCAAGAATGTCAGTGAGGCAGGCTTTGGGAACGACGATGCGTGCGTATGTTCAAATTCAGCCCGGTTGGAAGATTGGCGCAGCGGCGCTCGTCGCCGCATTCGTTACGCTTGCCGGCTGCGATTCGGGCGGCGGCGGGGAGTCCATTGAGCCGGCGCAAGGTTCAACAACGGAAGATCCGGCGCCTGCCAAGCCAGTGAGGATTGTCAAGCCGAAATCTGCAACGATCAGTGAAACGGTCGTTGCGACGGGTTCAATCGGCTCAAAACAGACAAGCAATATCGGTCCGCTCGTGGAAGGCGTTGTTGAAACGATATTTGTCAATGTCGGCGATCGCGTTGCCAAGGGCAATCCCCTCTTTCAGACGCGTCCGTCGCGTTATGAAAGAGAAGTCGATGAAGCAGAGGCGAATCTGGCGCTTGCC
>CAMYNO010000086.1 GCA_947259815.1 uncultured Parvularculaceae bacterium | reverse complement strand
GTCATAACCGAGATGGACGCGTTAATTGCTTACATGCAAATACTCGGCACGATGGTCGATTTTTCGACTTATGAAGCCGAAGAAAACTATCGGTGATCGATATGTATGAGACGCTATCAAGCATTGCACAGACTTGGGGCCTTCTCGCCTTTATCCTCGCGTTCGTTCTTGTGCTCATTTATGCGCTGGCGCCGTCCAGGCGAAAAGAATTCGACGACGCCGGAAAAATTCCTATGGAAGATGACGATTTAGAAAACGGGGGGCAAAGACATGGCCGATAACGAAATTGACTCCCACTCCGGCGTTGAAACCACCGGACATGAATGGGATGAAATCAAGGAACTCAATAATCCTTTGCCGCGTTGGTGGCTCATCGTGTTTTACGCAACGGTTGTTTGGTCAATCGCTTATTGGATTGCGATGCCCGCCTGGCCGGGAATAAGCGGTTATACAAAAGGACTGCGTGAGCATTCCGAGCGGGAAAATGTTGTAGCAGCTGTCGCGGCTCTCGATGAGGAACGTGAAGCGCAAATGACGCGCCTTATCAAAGCAAGTTCCATAAGTGAAATCGAAAGCGATCCTGAGTTACTGCAGTTTTCAATGGCGGCGGGAAAATCGTTATTCGGCGATAATTGTGCGACCTGCCATGGCGCCGGCGGGCAAGGCTTTCCTGGTTATCCAAGTCTTGTCGATGATGCCTGGCTGTGGGGCGGAACGCTGGACGATATTCAGCAAACAATTCATTATGGGATTCGATCAGGGCATTCTGACACAAGATTTAATATCATGCAGGCTTACGGGCGCGATGGCTTGCTAAACCGCGATCAGGTCGATGATCTTGCTTCCTATGTGGTTAGCCTATCGGGGCGCGACGCTGATCCGGAGGCCATTGAAAGGGCTGCGCCGCTCTTTGCCCAGCAATGCACAACCTGTCACGGCGCCGACGGCACAGGGGACACCGCGCAAGGCGCGCCTGATCTTACGGATGCAATTTGGCTCTACGGCGGGGATGCAGTAACCATCCGGCAGTCAATCCATAATGGGCGCGGCGGCGTCATGCCGTATTGGACAGAGCGCCTGAGTGAAACGCAAATCACGGCGCTGGCGGTTTACGTGCATGCATTGGGTGGCGGCGAATAGTATATGACCAGCGAGTCAACATCGGAGCATATTCAGCACTCTTTAACGGGCGGCGTTGAGCGACTTGAGGTTGATCCAGTCAATGCTCCGGAGAAACGCAATCTCTACAAAGCGCGTGAACCTATCTATCCGAAACGGGTCCACGGAAAGTTCCGTAAACTGAAATGGATTGTCATGGCGCTGACCCTCGGCGTCTATTATATCCTGCCGTGGCTCAGATGGACGCGCGGTGAGGGCGAGCCTGACCAGGCGATACTTATCGACTTTGCCGGCTCGCGATTTTATTTTTTCTTTATCGAAATCTGGTCAGACGAACTCTATTACGTCACTGGTTTACTTATTTTATCGGCGCTCGGTTTGTTTCTCGCCACAGCGCTCTTTGGGCGCGTCTGGTGCGGATATACATGCCCGCAGACTGTATGGACGGACCTGTTTATCGCCGTTGAACGATGGGTTGAGGGGGATCGCAACCAACGCATCAAGCTCGATCGCGCAAGGTGGACGGGCGACAAGATCAGAAAGAAATCGGTCAAGCATATCCTGTGGATACTGATCGGTATGGCGACTGGTGGCGCATGGATCCTGTATTTTCACGACGCACCGACACTTGCCCAGGAGTTCTTTGGCGGCAGGGCCCCGTTCTCCGCTTATTTCTATTTCGCGCTGCTTACTTTCACGACCTATATTTTTGCCGGTTCCATGCGAGAGCAAGTGTGCACTTATATGTGCCCATGGCCGCGGATTCAGGCGGCGCTTACCGATGCCGAAACGCTACAGGTCACCTATCGCCGCGATCGCGGGGAGCCTCGCGGCCCCCATAAAAAAGGCGACGACTGGGATGGCCGCGGTGACTGCGTGTCTTGTCGAGCGTGCGTTGCAGCGTGCCCGATGGGTATTGATATTCGCGAGGGGCCGCAACTTGAATGCATCAATTGCGCGCTATGTATCGACGCTTGCGATAGCATTATGGACAAGGTCGAGCGACCGCGCGGCCTGATTGCATATGATACCGACGCCAATGTTGCGCGCCGGCTTGTAAAGGAACCTACGCGTTTTCGGTTCTTTCGGCCCCGTGTTTTTCTTTACGCTGGCGCATTGGCAATCGTTGGGACAGTGATGTTGTTCGCATTTACAACCCGTGCGACAATCAATGTCAGTGTTCAAAGAGACCGAATACCGCCCTATGTTCTGCTTTCCGATGGATCGGTGCGCAACGCCTACACTGTTAAAGTCACCAACCGAAGTAACCTTCGCCGAGACTTTGAAGTCACCTTCGACAGTTCTACTAATCTCGTCGTCTCCGGCGTCGGTGAAGCCATCGACAACAATACATTGCATATTTCTCTGGCCGGAGATGAAACCCGTCCCTTGAGACTGTTCTTGACCCTTCCCGCAGGCTCGGAGGCGGGCCGTAGCCTGCCAGTGAACATCACCGCCCTGGTGCAGGATGACGCGGAAACAGCAACGGTTGATACAGTCTTTCTTTCCGGAGAGCGTTGATGCCCGTCGAAAAGAAGCTGACCGGTCGGCACGTACTCTTAATGTTGCTTGGTTTTTTCGGCGTTATGTTCGTTGCAAACGCAATTTTTGTGATCGTCGCCGTGCGCAGCTATCCCGGCGAGAGCAATGAGAAGTCGTATTTTCAAGGACTGCAATACAACGATAAGTTGGCGGCGCGCACGAAGCAAAAGGAACTGGGGTGGAGCGCGGAAATTGCCAATCTGACGCCCACAGCAGTTGAGGTCGAAATCCGCAGCAATAGCGGCGCTGCGCTCCCCGGGCTTGTGATCAG
>CAMYNO010000085.1 GCA_947259815.1 uncultured Parvularculaceae bacterium | reverse complement strand
CTTACCTTTCAGGTCGGCGGCCTGTTACAGGAACTGCCCGTGACCGAGGGTCAGCCGATCCAGCAGGGCGAACTCATCGCGAAGCTCGACCAGCGTGATTTCCTCAACAACTATAACTCTGCAAAAGCGCAGTATGACAATGCGGAGTCGGAATATCAGCGGGCTCGGCGCCTGTCGGAACAAAACGCTATTTCGCGCAGCGTGCTGGAGCAACGTGAGTCCGCGCGCGACATCGCCCGTGCGCAATTCGATACGGCAAAGAAAGCGCTGGACGATACCGAATTGCGCGCGCCGTTTTCCGGCCTGATAGCCCGCGTTAATGTAGAGAATTTTCAGAATATCAGCGCACAGGCGGCTGTCGTCACCCTGCAAAGCGCCGGTGCGGTGGAGGCTGTTATCGACGTGCCCTCGCGCCTGCTGGCGTATGTTCCGCAACTCACGCCCATCGATACGACCGTCACGCTCGACGCTGCGCCGGATGTAAAAATACCGGCGATCTTTAAAGAAGCCTCGGGGCAGGCGGACCCGACAACGCAGACCTATCGCGTTCGGTTTACATTCTCACCGCCCGACAATCTCCTGATTTTACCGGGCATGACCGGCGAAGTTGAAACGACAATGATTTACAATGGCGATCAATTTGCAAACGGCGTATCCGCGCCGGGGAGCGCAATATTTTCCGAAGGCGGCGACACCTATGTCTGGGTTGTCGACATGGATCTCCTGACCGTCTCGAAACGCGAGGTCGCGATTGGCGGCGACCGTTTCTTTGAGGAAGTCCTGATTGTCGATGGTCTTGAAAGCGGCGAGACAATCGTTACCGCCGGTGCTTCGTATCTTTATGACAACATGCGCGTGCGCCCCTGGGAGCCGGGGCTCTGATTGGAAGGCACGCTATGAATCCCGCAGAACTCGCGATCAAAAACCGCCTGATCAGCGCCATCATCATCGCTGTGTCGTTGGTTGGCGGCTGGATCGCCTATAACAACATGCCGCGCTTTGAGGATCCGGAATTCACGATCCGCACGGCGCAGATTTTCACCCAGTATCCCGGCGCAAGCCCGGAAGAAGTCGCCAACGAAATCGCCGAACCGCTGGAAACGGCGATCCAGGAAATGCAGGAAGTTGAGGAAATCCAGTCGACCTCGCGATCTGGCACATCGGAAATCAAGGTCGATATAAAATACGAATTCTCGCCGTCGAAAACGGATCTGCAACTCATCTGGACGAAACTGCGCAACAAGGTCAACGACGCGCAACGCAACCTGCCGCCCGGCGCTGTCCGTTCAATCGTATTCGATGATTTCGGCGAGGTGTATGGGCTCTATTTTCTCCTGACCGGCGAGGGGTATTCCGCCGACGAACTGCTCGATTACGCAAAACACCTGCGCAAGGATCTGCTACAGGTTGAGGGCGTCGGCAAAGTCAGTTTCGGCGGGGCGCAGACGGAAGTGATCTATGTCGAAATCTCGCGCGAACGCGCCGCCGCCCTTGGGGTTTCGATCACGAATTTATACTCAGCGTTGTCGACGCAAATCGCCGTCGTCTCCGCCGGCGATGTCAAACTTGGCGACCAGCGTATCGAGATTTCGCCGTCAGGCGACATCAATTCCGTTGAGGCGATTGAAAACCTGCTTGTGTCGACCTCGAATGACGGGTCGATCGTTTATTTAAGGGATATCGCCACGGTGCGGCGCGGGTTTCAGGATCCGCCGTCTACCCTGATCCGCTATAATGGCGAGCCGGCGCTTGCCATTGGCGTCGCCAATATCACTGGCGCAAATGTTGTCAAAGTGGGTGAGGGGATCGACAAAAAACTTGCCGAGACCTTGTCGCTGCGCCCGCTCGGCATGGAGCTGCATGAATATTACCATCAGGGGAAAGTGGTCGATCAATCGGTTCGCAACTTCGCTGTGAATGTTGCGCTGGCGCTGGCGATTGTTCTTGGCACGCTGCTGATTTTCATGGGCGCGCGTTCCGGTCTCGTGATCGGCTCCGTTTTGCTGCTGACGATCTCCGCGACCCTTGCGACGATGAACCTTGTCGGCGTCCCCATGCACCGGATATCGCTCGGCGCGTTGATTATCGCTCTTGGCATGCTCGTCGATAACGCCATTGTGGTGACGGAAGGTATTCTCATTGGCGTTCAGCGTGGGCGTCAGAAACTCGATATTGCCAAGGAAATTGTCAGTCGAACGAAATGGCCGCTGCTTGGGGGCACCCTCGTCGGCATTATCGCTTTCGCGCCGATCGGGTTCGCGCCGGGGGCGACGGCCGAATACACGGGCGATCTGTTTTGGGTCATCCTGATTTCATTGCTCTATAGTTGGGTTTTCGCACTGACATTGACGCCGCTGTTTTGCGATTTGCTGTTCAAGGAACAAGCCGCTGGTGTCGCGGCGCCCGTCGATGGCCGGTTTACCCGTGCGTTCAAGGATTTCGTGCGACGGGCGTTAAAGCGCCGGCGCGTGGTCGCGGTTGGCGCCGTCGCTGTGTTCGCGGCGTCGATCTGGGGCTTTCAATTCGTCAAAAGCGGTTTCTTCCCATCGTCGACGACCCCGCAGATCGTTGTCGATTACTGGCTGCCGGAAGGCGCCGATATTACAACGACCGATGCGGATATGAAAAAGCTCGAAGCCCATGTGGTGGGCCTTGAGGGGGTCGATGCGGTGCAAACGCTGGTCGGCGCCGGCGCCCTGCGCTACATGCTGGTGTATCAATTCCAGTCGCAGAACCCCGCATACGGACAATTACTGGTGCGTGTCGATGATTTCGACCGCATCGCCGAGCTGATTCCGCAAATCCAGTCCCATATCGACGGCAATTATCCCAACGCCCAGGGAAAAGTGTGGCGCTTTGCCTTGGGCCCGGGCGGCGGCTCAAAGATTGAAGCAAAATTTCAGGGACCGGACGCTGTGGTCCTGCGCGGCCTCGCGAATGAGGCCAAAGCGATTATGGCCGCCGACGGTCGCGCTTTGTCGATACAGGATGACTGGCGCCAGCCCGTCAGCGTGATCGAGCCTGTCTATTCCGAAAGCAAGGGCCGCCGGCTCGGGATCTCGCGGGAGGATTTCGCCAACGCCCTGCAAACGAATTTCTCCGGCACGAATGTCGGCGTATACCGCGAAGGCGATAAGCTGATCCCGATTGTCTCGCGCGCGCCGGCGCGCGAACGCCAGGGCATCGACGGCATCTATGAGATCCGAACGTTAAGTTCAGCGACTGGCGCCGTCGTTCCGCTCTCGGAGACAATGGACGGTGTACGGACGATATGGCGCGACGGACAGATGCTGCGCGAAAACAGGGTTTTGACGATCAAAGCCCAGAGCGATCCCTATCCGGGTGAGTTGGCGTCGGATCTGTTGGGACGAATACGCGGGCCGATTGAGGCGATTGAACTTCCTGTCGGCTATTCGCTCACATGGGACGGTGAATATGGGTCTTCGGCGGAGGCGAACGAAAATCTTGCAACGACGATACCCATGGGCCTGCTCGCCATGGTGCTGGTCGTTGTCCTGCTGTTCAACGCGCTGCGACAGCCGCTGGTGATCTGGCTGGTGGTGCCGCTTTCCATCATCGGCGTGACCGTCGGTCTTATTGCCACCGGAACGCCGATGGAATTCATGGCGATCCTTGGCCTGTTGTCACTATCAGGTCTGTTGATCAAGAACGCCATCGTGCTGGTCGATCAGATGGACCTTGAAATTCGCGAGGGAAAACCGCGCTATGATGCGGTGATCGATTCCGCGGCCAGCCGCGTTCGGCCGGTCATGATGGGCTCTATGACGACGGTTCTGGGCGTTGCGCCGCTTTTCGGCGACGCATTTTTCCGGTCCATGGCGGTCGTATTGGTATTCGGCCTCAGCTTCGCAACCCTGCTGACCCTTGTTATTGTGCCGGTGCTCTATGCTATCGTCTTTAACATCAACGCTGACGAAACCGCTGCGGGATAGGGGGAGTGATGGGAAAGTTTAAGGGCGGCCTTTATATAGTCGCGGCGCTGTCGGTTACGGCGTGCGCGAATATTACCTCTCGCGAGGAAGCCGGGGCGGCGGCGCGCGCGAGCCTGCCGGAAACGCCGAAAGCGTGGGCGGCGGCGCAACGCGCTGTCGGGGACGTTGAAGTCGGCTGGGTCGCCGCATTCAATGATCCGGTTTTGACAAAACTCGTTCATGAAGCGCAGGCGGGTAACAGGAACTTACAGGCAGCCGCGGCGAATGTGGATCGCGCAAGAGCGCTGGCGCGCCAGGCCGGGGCCGCGCTTAAACCGAACGTCAATCTTGTTACCGGCGCGTCGGAGTCCGGCGTTCTGGATCCGGGCGTATCGAATGCGCAATATACAGCCGGCGTTCAGCTCAACTGGGAGCTTGATGTGTGGGGCCGCATCCGGTCCGGCCGACAGGCGGCGTCGGCCAGTGCGGAAGCGGCCGAGGCCGATTATCTGTTTACGCAGTATTCTATCGCCGCGGCGGTAGCGCGCAGCTACTTCATTGCGATTGAGGCGGGACTGCAGGAGGGCGTTGCTCAGGAAACCGTGGATGCGCTTCAGGAAACTGCGCGCATTGTGAATGTGCAATATGAAAACGGTCTCGCGTCGTCACAGGATCTTGCGCTGACGAAAAGCGACCTCGCGACCGCGCAGGATACGTTGACGGCGACCGCCGGCGCCCGTCGCGATGCGATACGCGCGCTGGAAGTTCTTCTCGGGCGCTATCCCGGCGCAGAGCTTGAACTGCGCGCCGGACTGCCCAAGGCGCCGCCGCCGCCGCCCGCGGGCGTTCCGGCGGAAATCCTTGAGCGGCGTCCGGACCTCATCGCGGCGGAGCGCAATGTCGCCGCCTCGTTCAACAGCCTCGATGCGGCAAAGGCGGCGAAACTGCCGGCCATCAGCCTCACCAGCAATATTGGCGGCGCTTCCGGCTCGCTGTCGAACCTTCTCGATCCCGCCAATGTTGCGTGGACGGTGGCGGGAAATCTCGTGGCGCCCTTGTTTGACGGCGGGGCCCGCGATGCGCAGGTGCAAATCTCCTCGGCCGAACAGAAACAGGCGGTCGCCGCCTATGGACAGGCGGCGCTTGAGGCCTTTGGCGAGGTCGAATCGAGCCTCGATCAGGGCGTCGTCCTTGACCAGCGTATTTCCTCACTCAGCGAAGCGGCGAGCGAAGCCAGGGAAGCCTATCGTGTCGCCCGCCTTCGCTATGATGAAGGGGAAACCGATCTCATTGACGTACTGACGATCCAGCAGCGCGTGTTTGCGGCGGAACGAAACCTGGTTTCCATCGAGCGCCAGCGGCTGGAGCAGCGGGTCAATCTCAACCTCGCCCTTGGCGGCGACTGGGAATAGTCGCACAGTAGAAGGCTACATTCGTGCGACGCCGAAGCTGTTTGGCGTCACGGTTCGGTTGCGTGCTTCCGCACAGGTCGCGAGCAGGAACCCAAGCGCCTTGCGTGTCTCGCGCGGGTCGATCATCCCATCATCGCAAAGATGACCGGATGTATAAAATGCGCCCGCCTGCCGGTTGAAAAGATGGGTCAGCATTTTTTCCTGCATGGCGAGCTGATCGCGATTGACTTTGGTTCCCTTCGCCGCCGCCTGACCCTCGGCGACGATGGTCATGACTTGCGCCGCCTGTTCGCCGCCCATGACGCCGGTTGACGCATTCGGCCAGCTGACGACAAAATCCGGGTCGTAGCCGCGCCCGCACATGCCGTAATTGCCGGCGCCATAGCTTGCGCCGATCATGAATGTAATGCGCGGCACACGGACATTCGTCACCGCCTGGATCATTTTTGACCCGTGCTTGATCATGCCGGCCTGTTCATATTGCTTGCCGACGAGATAGCCGGTGGTGTTCTGCAGAAAGACCAGGGGCGTATCCGCCTGATCGCAGAGCTGGATGAATTGCGCCGCCTTGGTCGCGCCGTCGGGGTCGATAGGGCCGTTATTGCCGATAATGCCGCAGGCCATGCCATAAACGCTTGCCTGTACGCAGACCGTGGAAACCCCGTATCGCGGCTTGAAAACGGCAAAATCGGACCCGTCGACGACCCGCGCCATCACCTCGCGCACATCATAGGGCTTGCGATAGTCGGTTGGCGCGATGCCGAGGATTTCATCGGCGTCATAGAGCGGCTCGCGAAACGCGTTCTCGCGCGGCGCCGGACAACGCCGGTTCCAGTCGAGACGGCCTACAATTTCGCGGGCGATCTCGATCCCGTGGCCATCGTCCTCGGCCAGAAACTCTGCGAGCCCGGAAATGTCGGCATGCATTTCGGCGCCGCCCAGTTCTTCTTCCGTGGCGATCTCGCCGGTGGCGGCTTTTAACAAGGGCGGTCCGGCAAGAAATGCTTTGCCGCGGCCCTTCACGGCGATCACATAATCGGAAAGGCCCGGCATATAGGCGCCGCCCGCCGTCGAACTGCCATGCAGGACGGAAATGACGGGAAGGCCGGCGGCGGAAAGGCGAGCGAGATTGGCGAACAATGCGCCGCCGCGCAAAAACCCTTCGACCGTATAATTGATCAGATCGCCGCCGGCGCTTTCAACAAGATGAATGAAGGGAAGTTTTTGTTTCAGCGCGATTTCCTGCGCCCGTTGCAGGCGATAGCCCCCGGCGACGGTCATGGCGCCGGCCTTGATGGCGCTGTCGTCATTGACGATGACGCAGCGCGCGCCGTTTATAAATCCGATGCCCGACATGATGGTGGAGCCCGGGATCGATTTTTCTTCATCATCCGTGTCGAGAAGATATCCGGCGATATTGCCGATCTCGAACCATGGCATGCCGGGGTCGAGAAGCCGGGCAAGCCGCTCGCGCGGGAGGAGCTGTCCACGCTTTTCAAACCGCTCCTTGCGCGATGCGGACATTGCCGGCGCGCGCGCATTCAGCGCCTGTAATTTCTCCACCAGCGCCGATATGCCGGCATGGTTGGCCTTGAATGTGTCTGAGGAGGGAATGATCTTCGACTTGAAAACGGCCATTTGTTTGTGTTTTCCGTCTCTTTTTCGTTGCGGCGCCGGGGCTTGCCCCGCCGTGACATTCCCCGATTCGCGCGCTTTGGCGGCAACTGCATTTCTATTTTGCCGTGGGGGCGCCGGCTAGTCTAAAAGACAGTCGAAATCGCCACCAAGGAGTACCCCATGCGCGAAGCCGTCATCGTATCCACCGCCCGCACGCCAATCGGCAAGGCCTATCGCGGGGCCTTTAACAATACCACGGCGCAGGCGCTGGGCGCTCATGCGATAAAAAACGCAGCGGAGCGCGCCAAGGTCGATTTCGAAGAGATCGAGGACGTGGTCATGGGCGCCGCGCTCCAGCAGGGGACGGCGTTTCAGAATGTCGCGCGACAGGCGGCGCTGCGCGCTGGATTTCCCATCGGCGTTTCGGGGATGAGCCTCGACCGGCAATGCGCCTCCGGCATGATGGCGATAGCAACGGCGGCGAAACAGGTCGTCGTTGACAATATGACGGTCGCCGTCGGCGGCGGCGTTGAGTCGATTTCCACTAATCAGACAAACGACATGTTCGTGCGGCCCGATCCGTGGCTGCTCCAGAACCTGCCCGAAACCTATATGCAGATGATCGAGACGGCGGAGATCGTCGCCGATCGCTATAATATTTCACGCGAGGCGCAGGACGAATATGCCGCGCAATCGCAGCAACGTACTCATGAAGCACAAGAGGCCGGCAAGTTTGACGATGAAATCGTTGCGATGCCGTCGGTGATGAAATTCACGAATAAGGAAACCGGCGAAACTTCAGACGTCGAAACAAAGCTGGAAAAAGACGAAGGCAACCGCCCGGGTACGACAGCCGAAGCGCTTGGCGGGCTGAAGACCGTGTTCAAGGGCGGGCAGAAAGTCTCGGAAGGCAAATACATCACCGCCGGCAACGCCTCGCAGCTTTCCGACGGCGCATCAGCGGCCGTCGTCATGGAAGCAAAGGAAGCGGAAAAACGCGGGCTTTCCCCGCTCGGCATCTATCGGGGCATGGCCGTCGCCGGCACCCATCCCGATGAAATGGGTATCGGTCCCGTCTTCGCCGTGCCGCGCCTGCTAGAAAAACACGGGCTGAAAATGGACGATATCGGCCTTTGGGAACTGAACGAGGCTTTCGCGGTGCAGGTGATTTACTGTCGCGACAAGCTCGGCATTCCCGATGAGAATCTGAACGTGAATGGCGGCGCCATATCCATCGGCCATCCTTACGGCATGTCCGGCGCGCGGATGGTCGGCCATGCGCTGATCGAGGGCAAACGCCGGGGTGTGAAATATGTTGTCTGCACCATGTGCGTCGGCGGCGGCATGGGCGCAGCCGGTCTGTTTGAGGTAGCGTGAGCAACAATACGTCTACTTCAGATGCAACGGATCAGCTTGGTCCATTGATTGAAGTCAATGACCAAGACGTTTTAATACGAGGTTGGCGTTCGATTTCGCTTTTTAATATCCTTGCCTTTTTTGCGCCCCTCATAATTGGTGTCATGTTCGTGTTGTTAGGGGGCGATTGGCGGTTTGCAACTATAATTGTAGCAGCAATATGGGCTTATGCGGATGGGCAATATATCGCAGCACTATGGCAAAAATCAGTTTTGAGAGCGAGAATGTGATACTCGACAATACACGTATTCCAATAGCGGAAATCGAACAATTCGTGGGAAAACGAATTCCGAATTCAAGCGGTATGGATGATACGGAAAGCAGCGCTGAACTCTGGCTCATAAAGTCGAATGGGGAAGAGCTGCCGATATTGCACATCAGTGGCGCCG
>CAMYNO010000084.1 GCA_947259815.1 uncultured Parvularculaceae bacterium | reverse complement strand
ATTTCAGTAACTGCTTTAGGAACTGCAACGGCGCTTCCTGTTGTTATCGGCATTGCTATTATAGTCGGCGTGTTTGCCATCGGCGGTCAGATTCTTCTCTATTCGTTGGCGCCCCTTTATGCCTGCCTTGTCGCGATCATGAGCATGGGCGCCGACTATCATCGCATCTCGCAGGATAGACTTCATACCCGCACGCGCGAAAATGACCGCGCGGCGCCGGTTGTGACCAGCGCCGGCGCGCTGGTGGAAGGCCTCCATGCGCACGGCGCAAAAAAGTGGCTATAGTCGCCCCTTATATGAAACCGCTCACGCAAACTGTCGTTGAATACATTAAGCATGAAGGAATTGACGTCAGCGACTGGCTGGCGCTGGACATTCCGGACAACCTTGAAGTCGCAGCACAGGATCCGGCTAATCTTCTTGAGCATTATCGCAAGCTCGACATCGCTGGGATCGACGCGCATGTGCCTGGCGCGGGCGCCCTTTTATCGGGTAGTTTCTAGGGACAACTTTCAATATCCCACATATCCACTTCTCGATTGCGTGTCGGTCGTCAATAATCTTGGGACAGGAGAGCTTGTTATCTAATGAAGGTTTTGGCTCATCTTTGGTTTGAGCTTACGCAGCGTTTTTGGCGCCTGACATAGTTGGCGGGACAGCCAATCTCAGGCTAAGGCCCGTCCCCCGCGCCAATCAGGCCTTTCTGAAACGCAATAGCGACCGCATGCGCCCGTGTGCGCACGCCCAGTTTCTGAAACAACGCGCGGGCCGCCTGTTTCACCATGCTTTCAGAAAGGCGCAAAATTTCCGCGATTTTCTTGTTCGGCATTCCTTTTGAAAACTCACTCAGGAGCACCATGTCGCGCGGCGACAGCTCCATATCCAATGCTGCGTTCTCCTGCGGAAATGGCGCCGCGTCGTACGCGCCGGCGAGCAGCCGCGCCGGTGCATAGGTTTCGCCCATCGCCACCAGGTCGAGAACATGGCCTAGCGCTGAGGCGTCCATATCTTTGGGAAAACACGCAGCCAGACCTTTGTGCAAAAGAAAGGCGGCATCGGACGCGGAAATAGACCGCGAGTGTACAATTGTGTCGACCTTTGCATGACGCCCCAGCAGTAGCGTAATTGAATCCCGCGCATTTGCGGACGGCATGTCGTAATCGACAATCAGCAAGTCAGTGGGCGCGGAGCCCAGCAGGGTCAGCGTCGCGTCGAAATTTGAGCATTTACGAATCTTGGCCTGCGGCCACTTCTTCCGGCAAAAGTCGCTGAGAAATTCGCACACGAATGGAACTTCATCCGCGATAATGATGCTTGAAGGCGGCGCGCGCCTGCCGTGAACCGCTTCCGGCATAGACAATCATCCGTGTTTTCCAACATAGTTTTGGGTACGCGCCAGATGCGAGCAGGAACAAATCTGCCGTGACATTCGCCCTAATAGCGGTATGGCAATGCGCCATGCTGGCGCTCAGTAACAACCGATGGCCGCCACAACCCTGAATTGCATTGCAGCGACATGCTTTCGCCGCCAAGAACGCCAACCCCTGTATAGCGAGGAAAAAGAGGCAATCCGGGGCGAATCGATAATTTCAAATAGCAATCATAAGTTGTGTTTTTGTTAATGCAACAATTTCGTCATTACGAGGCCGCGCCATAGGCGCGTGCTACATTTCTACCGGATAATCCAGAACTTCATCCGGTTTGGAACAATCGGTTTGGCAACAAACTTCCCGGAAGTTCAAACGCGATGACCGCCGCGCAACCCCCATATCAACAAACCGGTTCCAGATCGGATCAAACACTGTCAATTGATTAGGAATTTCGCCACGCACGATACTTATTTCTCCGTACACGGTCTGGACGCATCAGAGCGATTTTCACCGGACCAGCTTCAGCCTACGGTTTTGTTGCGGCGAGCAGCGCGAGGAGTACTCAAACGATGCACGATGAAAGCAAACAAAAAGCCGATATTGAGCGCCGCAAGGCGCCGCGCTTTGAACTATCGAACAGCGTGCGTTTTCTACTTGCAACCGGCGAAGAAGGTTCCGGCCGGCTTCTGGATATTTCCGAATGCGGCGTTGCAATCGTCACCGATGCCTCGGCAACGGTTCAGGAAGAAATAATCGTCTATGTCGAAGGCCTGGGCCGCTTTCGCGGCGAAATCGCGCGCGCATTCCAACGGGGTTTCTGCGCAAAATTCAAACTGTCGGAAACCGAGCAACTTTCAATAAAACAGCGTATAGCGACAGCACGCGAGGGCCTCCCCTATTTCCGGCTCACCGAGCGCAGATCCGCAAACCGGACGTCCTACAACATTGAAACGCAAGTAAAGCTTGATGACGTCGCCGCCTGGGCCAATTGCATTATTCTCGATATGTCGAAAAGCGGATGTCTTGTAAAATGCGATCACACGCCACAACCGGGTAGCAAAGTTATCATAGGAACGCTGAAAGGCGTCGTCAGGCGCTGCCACAAAGGCGGCTTTGCGGTTGAATTCCTCAGAACACCGACGCATGACCCCGCCATACACGAAGCGATGACCAAGACCGCCGAGACGGCGGATGATTTATCCACTATGCGAAATGAGCAGACCGCTGCATCAGCAAGATTATAGAACGGGCTTTTAAGAACCCACCTGTTTGGCGCCGCCCGCCTGAACAATATTCTTTATTGCAGCATTCAGGTCGCCGCGCCAGCATCCTGTTCGGCGGATACAGCCAGTAAAAGTGCGATTGAGCACTCCGTATGCATATAGTTTAGATATGACTGGGCGAATTCCAGCCCCGATGCGGTCAACGCCACCGGTATGCGGCGCTGATCGAACGGGTCGCTCTGCCGCGTCACGATTCCTGCGTCAACCAAATCATCAAGCCGCCGTAACGATGTCGTCGCGGAGGCGTAATTATTCGAGCAAAGCGACGAAACAAATAGCTGAGCACCCTCAAGGTGGCGCAAATACATGTCCATAACCAGACACCATGCCGTCTCGTCCAGTGACTTTCCGTTGCAAAACTGCTGGCGCCAGTCTTTCAAGCGAAAGTGCAATCGAACAAGGTGCGCCATATGTTCTGGCCCAGTCGCGGATGGGCGTGATAGATCGCTCGGCGACAGCGAAGCCCCTCCGTCCAACGTAAGGGGAGACGACGATCCCTCGCCTGACAGAGATAGCTCCTTGCCCAAGACTGCCGGTTGTGACTTAGCCTGCACGAGCTTTCTGTCCGCCTGCTGAATGAGAACCATTTTCTAACGACGCAACTGGCGCACAGCACAACACTTCTTGGTCCAGATCGAAATGTAACTTTCGGACAATACTCATAATCTTTCAGGCGCCGGAATATCTTTCGATACAAAGCGTTGTCCGTTCGTTAGCCCGCGCAATCGCAAGCGGCTGCGAATTTATCTAATTGAGTTGTCCGTATCTGACGGGATAGGTCGGAAGGCTCATGATCTCAGCGGCCTGAGCCGGCGTTGCGATCGGGCGGCCCACCCGGCGCGCAATCGCAACGACCTCCTTGACGAGCGTTACATTGTCCGGCTTGCGAGGGCCCTCATAAGGTTCAAGGCCGACCTGAACATGCCCGCCGCGTTTGATCGCCTCCTCGGCAAGGCCACAGGCGACGCAATCATCGCCGAAGGCCGAGACCAACCATGGAAGGTCGCTTCCCCCCATCATTTCAAGATATGCCGCGAGCGCCGTCGCGGTCGGCGGAAGCCCAAAGGGCTGTGAGCGTCCGCCGAAATAAAGTTTCACTATCCCGCCCGGCGGCAATCTACCGGCAAGGTGCAACGCCATAATGAACTTTAAAAAGCCCGGTTCAAATATCGATATGCTTAAACCGATTTTCAGCCGGCGGCATGTCTCAATATAATAATGCGCGTCCGCTGCGTCGTTTCTATACACAAGCGGCATCGGCGCAAAAAATCCTTCATCGTTCAACATCGTGACGTTTATGCTGCCCGGATCGCAAAGCCCCTGCGCGATGAGTCCCTCTTCCGCCATCGTCACAATATGCTGGTAGCGAGTTACAACCGAAGCACTCTCCGGCGAACCCGGCATGGTCGGCGTTAAAATTGCGTCAGGGCGAATCTTGAGAAGCCGCCGCCAGGGCCGTGCATAAAGTTCGGCGTCCATACTACCGGTTGCGCCAAAAACCGGCTCTGTCGTGTGATTATGAATGAGCGCCGCGCCCGCCTCCATTACCGCGAAGCCCATGGCCAGACCCACGACCAAGGAAT
>CAMYNO010000083.1 GCA_947259815.1 uncultured Parvularculaceae bacterium | reverse complement strand
CGGGTTTTCGCGCGTGCGGATCTGGAGCGTGGTTGGCATGGAAACCGTGTTGCAACGAGCGCCAATTTCATTGTGCCGCCGACGCGGGAAAAACTCTTTCATCTGGACAGGGACGGCTGGCGTGATGACCGGCCGGAACCGGAACATTTGATTTTTAACGCAGCGACGCCGCCAAAATTCATTGCGCCAAAGCCACCGGCTACTCCTGCCCCGCCCCCTGCGCCATTCATCCTCGGGATGAGCCGCAGCGGCACGACGCTGATGCGGTTCATGCTGGACGCACATCCAACCGTCGCAATACCGCCGGAAACACACTGGCTGATGCCGCTTATCAGGCGGCTAAAGGCCGGCGATATTACAGCTGAAGCAGTCCGTGACACCCTCAAAAACGCCCACAACTGGCAGGATATGGGCGTCAGCGACGACGAACTCGCGAGCATATTCGCAAAATTCGACGCCGCGCGACCACTTGCATGGGTCAGGGAAATCTACGCGTTTTATGCCGCGCGATACGGCGCGATGCGCATCGGCGACAAGACGCCGACCCACGGCGTTAACATGCTGGATATTGCTGAGGCGCTTCCCGAGGCGTTTTTTATTCACATGATACGCGACGGGCGCGACGTGGCAGCGTCCCTGAAGGGACTTTGGTTTGGTGAGGGCGACGACATCCGCAAGGTTGCGTCCCTGTGGGTCTGGCGGGTTTCGCGGGCGCGCCAACAGGCGCAATTCCTCGATCGCTACATGGAAGTGCGCTACGAGCAATTTGTTCAGAACCCTGAAGGACAATTACGGCAAGTCTGCGACGCCATTGGCCTCAAATTCGACCCGGCCCAACTGAATGCGCATGAGCACGCACAAGAGCGGTTAGCAGAACTCGGCGCGCTGGAAACGAAACAGGGCGATATAATATCGGCAGAGAAGCGGCAGGAAATCCACACGCTCACTGCGTCACCGCCTGACCCGTCGCGTATCGGGCGCTGGAAGGACGTGCTGAGCGCGAGCGAGATCAAAACTTTCCAGCGAATAGCCGGCCCTATGCTGCGCGATCTGGGGTACGACCTTGTCTGACAATTGGCCAATCATCGTCGGCGGCTGCCACCGCTCAGGAACAACGCTTTTCCGGCGCATCCTCAATGGCCATTCCGCAATTTTCTGTCCACCCGAGATTAAACTGCACCGCGATCTTTTCGGTCAGTACCTCAACGATCCACACGCCCATGCCCGGCTCGGCGCGTCAATTAAAGCGCTCGGGCTGCCGGAAGATGTCTGGGTCGATGAATTCACCAAGGCGCTTATTCGCTGTTACGAGATCGCCGCCGCCAAAGCGGGCAAGCGACGCTGGGCTGACAAGAACCCTGAAAATGCACTGAACGCGGCACATTGGGACCGGACGCTTGGCGGCAAGTTGTTTTTTATCATGATCATTCGCCATCCATTCGATACGGTCGCCTCCATGTGCGAGGCGAAAATGGATAAAGCCGTACCAGACGACCTGACAGGCAAAGCGAAACATGTGGCGACATATATCGAAAGCGGCCTGAAATTTATCGAACAGGCTACGGGACGTAGCGCCATCGTGCGATACGAGGAACTGGTCGGGAACAGTGAGGCAGCCTTAAAACCGGTCCTTGACCTCATCGGCGAGGAATTCGAACCGGCGATGACGGAGAACATCGCAGCGCCGGCGCATGGCCATGGACTGGAAGACCCGAAAATTCACAAACGCCAAAACATTACTGCGGAGAGCATTGGCCGCTGGAAGAATGACTTCAGCCCTGCCGACAAAACGGTACTGAACGCCGCGCTTGGCTCTCTTGTGGACAAGCTTGGCTACGAAAAATAACCGCCGTCAAAAAAGCATCCAATAAGCGCATGCTAATTTAATTGAAAACACGCCCGGGTTGAAGCTTCAACCCGTCGAGCGTGCAGATAGCCACCGCTTCATCGTGCAGGACGGCCAGGACATTTTCGACTTCGCCGGCGCGATCGCCGCGCAGGCCCTTGGCGACTGGCGGCGCGACAATAGCGGCTTGGCCGCGGCGAAGCTTGTCCGCCTGTGGACCGTCTATCGTCGCCTGAGGAAGGCCGGACAATGCGAACGCGATCGGCTGGAGCATGGCGTCGCGCGCTTCCGGCGCTTCGTGCTCTTCCAGATCGCCTAAATTGACCGCGTCCTCGGCGCGGAATGGCCCAACAGCCGTCCGGCGCAAGGCCGATACGTGACCTTCCGTACCCAGTGCTTTTGCAAGATCGCGAACGAGCGCGCGCACATAAGCGCCTTTTCCTGTCACGGCTTCGAATATGGTCTCATCTGCCGAAGGCATGTCGACAATGCGTAATTCGTGGACGGTAATAATACGCGCATCGAGCGCGACTTTTTCACCGTCCCGTGCAATATCGTAAGCGCGCTCACCCGCAACTTTTACTGCGGAAAATTGCGGCGGCACCTGTTCAATCTCGCCGGTAAACTTATCCAGTACGGCGGCAATTTCATCACAGGTCGGGCGAATGTCGGATTTGGCGATGATATCGCCCTCGCCATCATCCGTCGTCGTCGATGCGCCCCATTTCGCTGTAAAGCGATAGGTCTTTTCCGCATCCATGATGTAGGGGACCGTTTTGGTCGCCTCGCCGAGCGCAATTGGCAATACGCCGGTCGCAAGCGGATCTAGCGTTCCCGCATGCCCCGCTTTTTGCGCCTGAAACAACCATTTTACTTTGCCAACCGCCTGGGTCGAGCCCATGTCGAACGGTTTATCGAGGATGAGCCAGCCCGATATGGGCCGTCCCTTTTTGCGCCGTCTGCCCATTGGCCGGGCTCCTGATGATCATGACTTAAAACGCGCTCGCCGCACCGGGTCGGACGGACGGCGAGCGCGCTGTTTCAATCAGGCAAAAGCGCGTCCGTCAAGGCTTGCGAAAGAGATAAACGAAGCGATCCGTCTTCCCGCGTCTCTCATCTGTAAAAACGGAGTCGGTGAGCGGATCGTCAGCGTTTGCCAGAACGTCCAACTTGTCGGCAAATTCAAACCCGGCAGCCAACACCTCGGGCTTCACAGCGCCGGGATACATCCGGTGCAACTCTTTCGTGACGCTTTCATCCGCATCCGACGCTGCATTGTGGTCGGTGATCAAGTAAACGCCGCCGGATTTCAGAGAATCATAAATCGCTTTGTTCATCGCTGCGCGATCAACCTCGGTCCAGACAGTGTCGTGATAGTAAAGGCCCATGACGACGGCATCGAGAGACTCATCGAATGCAAGCTCGTCAAATTTCTGTACGGAATATTCCACGTTTTCTCGCGGATCGTTTTCGATATATTTGGGAAAGGTTTTTGCCGCATTCGGGAACGCGTCAAAAATGCGGGTTGGATCGACCGCATAAACCTTTCCATCCTCGCCTACGACACGACTGAGCAGCGCTGTGTAGTAGCCTGAGCCGGCGGCGAGATCGGCGACCTTGTCGCCCGATTTAATTCCGGCGAAGGACAGGACTGCCTCCGGTTTGCGGGCGGCGTCGCGCACTGTGTGTTCATCCAGCCGGGATTCGTCACTGACGGCTTCGGCAACGCCTGCATTCGCCGCCCCGAGCGATAACGCCGCGCATGCCAGACCGGCGCAAATAAGTTTCTTCATCGTTCTCTCCTTGGTGAGCCCATTAGACATGGAGATGACGATGATGCCTCAACGATTTCGACGGCAAGGATTGCAGCCCGCCGCAGCAGAGCCTCTATTTATCGCTTAAATCACGGGCGACTTGCGGCTGAGCAAGGAGGCGGTCGATTTTTTGCGCCTCCGCGAACGTCTCGTCCGAAAGAAATTTTAGGCTGGGCGTGAATTTCAGGTCAATTTTCTTGCCAAGAAGACCGCGAATATGAGCGGCGGCATGGTTGAGCGCAACGACGACCTCATCCTGCCTTTCCCCGCCCAAGGGGGACGCGAAAACCGAAGCATTTTTCAAGTCGGGCGAAACCCGCACTTCAGAAACCGTGATCGAGACGCCGGCCAAAGCGGGTTCGCGAAAGTCTTCACGCTGGAATATCTCCACAAGCGCGTGACGGATCAGCTCCCCGGCGCGCAATTGGCGCTGGCTTGGGCCTTTTTCGGAAGAAAATCGTTTCGACATAGATCAAGCTGTAGGCGTTTAAGGGCGGTGCGAAACGCCCCGACCCCGAAGCGGCTTTTCCAGCGCCGATAGTATTCCGCATATAACGGAAACCGATTGGCGCCGGCGAAGGCTAATTAAAGCGACCGCGTAATCTTCTCGACGCGGAAGCACTCAATGACATCGCCAACTTTCATGTCTTCATAATTGGCGAAACTCATGCCGCATTCCTGACCGGCCGGCACTTCATTAACGTCATCCTTGAAGCGCTTGAGCTGTGAAAGTTCGCCTTCGTGGATAACGACATTGTCGCGAATTAGGCGAACTTTCGCGCCACGCTCCACCTTGCCTTCGCTGATGCGGCAGCCGGCGACCTTGCCATGCTTGGAGATAGAAAAGACCTCCAGAATTTCCGCATTGCCAAGGAATGTCTCGCGCAGCTCGGGATCGAGCATGCCGGAAAGCGCACCCTTGATATCGTCGATAAGGTCGTAAATTACCGAGTAATACCGGATTTCAACGCCAGAGCGTTCGGCCTCGTCGCGCGCCTGTTTATTGGCGCGAACGTTAAAGCCGATAACCGGCGCATTGGACGCCTGCGCAAGAATTACATCGCTTTCGGAGATGCCGCCGACGCCGGTGTGAAGCACGCGAACGCGGACTTCGTCGTTCGACATCTTGTCGAGCGCGCCAATGATTGCCTCAACAGACCCCTGCACATCGCCTTTAATGACAATGGGAAGTTCCTTGATTTCAGAATCCTGAAGTTGCGCCATCATTTGCTCAAGCGAGGTGCCTGAAGACTGCGCAGCTTCTTTCTCGCGCCGTTGACGCTGACGGAACTCGGCGACTTCACGCGCCCGCGCCTCGGACTCAACAACATAGAATTTTTCGCCCGGCTCCGGCACGCCGTTGAGGCCCAACACCTCGACAGGGTAGGCCGGGCCCGCTTCTTTAACTTGCGCGCCCGTATCGTCGGTCATGGCGCGAACCTTGCCCCATTCCGTACCGACAACGACAATGTCGGAACGGCGCAAGGTGCCGCGCTCAACCAGGAATG
>CAMYNO010000082.1 GCA_947259815.1 uncultured Parvularculaceae bacterium | reverse complement strand
TTTGGAAGGCTCAAAGACTGGCGGCGCGTCGCAACGCGCTACGATCGATGCGCCCACACATACTTCTCAAGCATCTGCATCGCTGCAACCATGATCTTCTGGATCAATCAATGAGTCCTGAGCCTAGGTTGCACACGGGATAGTTCACACCACTTACTTGAAACAAAATCCCTCCCCGTTCTTACCGGCGAAAGCCGGTATCCAGAGATGTACGCCCCCCCAAAACGGCTGGAGGGATAACGGGCGTTTCAAGATGCGCGTTTGATCCGTAGGCGTTCAACACAACAGCAAACATTCATGGACCCCGGCTTTCGCCGGGGAGAGCGGGAAAGAGAAGAGTAATGCAGGCAATCCGTGGCAGGGCGTATGCTCTCCGCTCTACTCGTCTTCGCCAAACCTGTCCTCGACAAGCTTGACCAGCGCATCGACAGCCTCTTCCGCCTGCGGACCTTTCGCTGTGATTTCAAGCTCCGAACCGAGGCTGGCGCAAAGCATCAGGAGATCGAGCTGGGAGTCCGCCGATGCTGACCGGTCTTCATTGCGGACCGTGACCTCCGCATCCCATGACCTTGCAAGCGCCGAGAAATGCCGCGACGGGCGGATGTGAAACCCGAGCTTGTTGCAGATCCGAACTCTGCGCATCACATCATCCATCGCCCCTGCCGCCTATTCCGGCGCCTCGCCGGAAAGCACCCATGAGGCGACGTTGATATATTTGCGGCCCGCTTCGTGCGCGGCTTTAACCGCCTCGGCGAGATCGCCGTCAGCGCGCACCGTCGCTAATTTAATCAGCATCGGCAGGTTAACGCCGGCGACGACTTCTGCATTGGCCTTTTCCATCACCGCGATCGCCAGGTTCGACGGCGTGCCGCCAAACATGTCCGTCAGGATGATGACGCCCTCGCCTGTATCGACGTCCTTGGCGGCGGTGAGGATATCCTCGCGCCGCTTTTCCATATCGTCGTCAGGGCCAATCGACACCGCGCGTATCTGTTCCTGCGGTCCAACGACATGTTCCGCAGCGGAGAGAAACTCCTCGGCAAGACGGCCATGGGTGACGACAACCAATCCGATCATCAAAAACAACTCCAATTCATACAGGACCGCGAATGTTGCGGCGCAGCATTCAAATGTCCACCGGAATCGTCACCTTAATCGGCTGGTAATTCAACAATAAATCGCGCACCGCGCCTCAGTCCGTTCAGATCGTCAGGGTTTTCCAGCCTGTTCTCGGCGTAAATCCGCCCGCCATGGGACTCGATAATCTGTCGTGAGATGGCGAGGCCAAGGCCGGAATTATTGCCAAAGGAAGTCCCCGTCGGCCGCTTGGTGTAAAAACGCTGGAAAATCGATTCCAGATTGTCGGGCGGAACGCCGGGTCCGTCGTCTTCGACGATCAGCCGGGCAATCGAGAGGCGCTGGGTCGGCGCCTCGACGCGAACCCGCACTTCGCCGCCCGGGGGACTGAAGGAGCGGGCATTGTCTATCAGATTACGGGCAACCTGCCCCAGCGCCGCCGCGTTGCCGAGGACATAGACGCCCTGGATCGGGTCGGAAAAGACAACGCTTGCCTCACCGTCCTTTGACGTCTGGTCATAAACAAGGGTGATGTCCTTGATGAGCTGCACGAGATCAACGACTTCGCGACTCTCCCGCGCCAGTTCCGCATCGAGGCGCGACGCATTGGATATGTCCGTAATCAGACGATCCATGCGCGCCACATCTTTTTGAATGACGCCCAGCAGTTTCTGCTGTTGCTCCGGCGTCTTCGCTATCTGCAACGTTTCCGCTGCGCTTCGGATAGACGTCAGCGGGTTCTTCAATTCATGGGAAACATCCGCTGCGAAACTTTCGATTGCATCTATGCGCGCATAGATCGCCTGCGTCATCGACTTCAGCGAACCGGACAGTTCGCCGATTTCATCCTTGCGGTTGGTAAAATCGGGAATGCGCGCGCGTCCGGCCGCCGCGATACCCTCGCGTACCTTGTCCGCCGCAATCGCATGCTGGCGGATCGGTTGCGCAATCATCGCGGTCAGCAGCAGCGACGATAAAATCGCCGCCGCCATGGCAAGCCCGAAAAACGGCAGGATCGACAGTCTTGCGCGTTCGACCAGTTCATCAATGCCGCCGGATTCCGCCGTCACAAGCCCGTAAATCGCCTGCACCCGGCGGATCGGCACGGTCACCGAAACAACAAGCTGCCCCTCCTCGTCAATCCGCACCGAGGCGGCGCCGCGATCTTCGGCAAAAGGCGATGAGTCGAGCGCTTCGTTGAGTTCATCCTCAAGGCGGCGAAGCGCAGCGTGGTCATGATAATCGCTTGAAAAAAAATTGATAAAACCCTGCCAGACCGTATCCAGCGTAAAGGCGTTTCGCTTGTCCTGATCTTCAAGCGGCGGCAGGCTTTCCGCTTCAATACGATCCTGACGCAGGACGATATCTTCGATCAGGAGTATGCTCGCATCGGACACGGGCGGATTTTCAAATGTCTGCGGCGCATTGAAAATCCGTACACGTCCTTCGAAACTGTCCCACACGCGATTGAAGACTTCGCGCACATCGGTCTGGTTGAGCGCGAGGGAGCACAGCGCCACTTCCTCACCCAATCGCTCAACATCGGCTTCTTCCACCGGTTGGCAGGACGTCTCGTCGATAGCGACCTGGGCGAGAACATCGGCGATGATCTGCGCCTGCGCGCGCACGCCCTCCAGCTTCGCCTCGATCAGGCCGTCGCGGTAATTGGTGAGCGCAAAGGAACCCAGCAGCAAGATTACGAGCCCGATCAGATTGGCGAGGACAATCGTCACCGTCAGGCGCGAAAACGCCACGCGTGCGCGGCGTCGCCGCCCCAATTCCCCGCTTTGGGGCGCCGGGCGCTCACCCGTCATGGGCGGCTAGTCTTCCTTGTATTTGTATCCGACGCCATACAGCGTCTCGATTGAATCAAACTCGTTGTCCACCTGCCGAAACTTTTTCCGTATGCGTTTGATGTGACTGTCAATGGTGCGGTCGTCAACATAGACCTGATCGTCATAGGCGGCGTCCATCAACTGATCGCGGCTTTTGACAAAGCCGGGCCGCTGGGCGAGCGAATTCAGGATAAGAAATTCCGTAACGGTCAACACCACCGGCTTTTCGGTCCACAAACAGGCGTGGCGCAACGGATCTAGGGTCAGCTTGCCGCGGCGAAGGACTTTTTTCTCGTCTTCAGGGTCAGGCGACGCATTGGCCTCGCCGCGGCGGAGAACCGCCTTCACCCGCTCCATGAGCAAGCGCTGGGAGAATGGTTTCTTGACGTAATCGTCCGCGCCCATGGTCAGGCCCAGAACCTCGTCGATCTCCTCATCCTTCGAGGTCAGGAAGATCAACGGCAAGCTGGAATTCTGGCGTATCCGGCGCAGCAGCTCCATGCCGTCCATGGTCGGCATCTTGATATCGGAGACCACCATGTCCGGCGGCGTTGACGTAATGAATTCAAGAGCGGCGGCGCCGTCTTCGAAAGATTTTACCGTGTGCCCCTCCGCCTCAAGGGCGATCGAAACCGACGTCAGAATGTTTTCGTCGTCGTCAACAAGCGCAATGGTCGCCATTCTTCTCTATCCCGTGTAAATTCAATCTCTTACTAAACCGCCGGCCCGGCGCGGAGAAGGCCGGGCGGTGTCAATTTCAAGGCGCCGCCGCCTTGTCGATAAACCCGGCCAGAGCAATATCGCGCGCTGAAAGCCCGCCCGCATCGTGGGTGGTAAGCGTGATTTCAACCTTGTTGTAAACGTTGGACCATTCGGGGTGATGATCCGCCTTTTCGGCCGCCAAGGCAACGCGGGTCATAAAGCCGAACGCGGCGTTGAAATCCGCAAACCGGAAGGCGCGGAAGACTGCGTCGCGGCCCTCGACCGGCTTCCATTCCGGGTTCTGTTCCAGAAAACTCTGGCGCTCTGCATCCGTCAATTTACCAGTCATCGCCGGTCCTCATGCTTTCCACCGATGTAGGGCGCCCCGCCATCCCTGTCATCGGTTGTCGAATGGTCGCGGGGCTCGCCGCCGCCATGCAATTGACAATCATTATTAGCGAGCGTAGCCAACCGCTTCTGCCAATCATTTGCAACTATGCGGCGCCTTGCGCCGGTAAAAAAGGGAGCCGTATCCGTGTTGCGCACCTATTTCATCAGCGCAGCGTCAGTTCTGGCGCTGACCACCATCGCCAGGGCCGATCAAACCGGTTCCGATGCCGAGCCGATCAAAATCGCCTATGCGGCCATGATCGAAGATTCGATCACAGTGCGGGGGAAATACCAGCGCGTAGAAAATTCAAGCGCGATGAAAACCGACACCGCACTAATCAATATTCCACAGAGCCTCACCGTTTTATCGCGCGAACAGCTTGACGATCAGGCAATCACCGACATTGCCGAAGCCTTGCGTTTTACCCCCGGCGCCTCAACCGGTCAGGGCGAGGGCCATCGCGACCAGATTACAATCCGGGGGCAGAATACAACAGCGGATTTCTTTATCGACGGTTTGCGCGACGACGTTCAGTATTTCCGCCCGCTCTATAATCTTGATCGCATCGAAATTCTCAAAGGCGCAAACGCCATGATCTTTGGTCGCGGCGGCGGCGGCGGCGTAATCAACCGCGTGACAAAAACACCGACGACGGACGAAGTGTTTGTCGGCGGATCGTTAAGCGCCGATACATTCGGATCGGTATACGCAAGCGGCGATGTCAATGCGCCGTTAGGCGAAGCAGCCGCCGCGCGCCTGAACGCTTATTACGAGTCTCTCGATAATCATCGCGACTTTTTTGGCGGCGACCGCTATGCGGTGAACCCGACAGTCGCCTTTAAGCTCTCGCCCGCGACACGCATCCTTGCCTCATACGAATATGTGCATGACGACCGCACGGTCGACCGCGGCGTTCCCTCGCTGAATGGCGAACCGCTGGCCGGGTTTGACGAAACATTCTTTGGCGACCCGGACGCGAATGTAACGGAACTATCAGCGCATATTGCCCGGTTACGCATCGATCATGAATTCAGCGATATGCTGAAAGCCGATGCGACGGTTCAGTACGCCGATTATGACAAGCTTTACCAAAATCTCTATCCGATCGGCTTTGATGATTCGCTTGGCGAAGTTTCCCTCGACGGTTATCGCGACACCACCAAGCGTCAGAACCTGATCTTTCAGGCCAATCTTGTCGGCAAGATTGATACCGGCCCGCTGGCGCACAAGCTGCTGATCGGTTTTGAATACGCCGATCAGGAGTCCGACAACGCCCGGCGCGACGTTGAGTTCGCGAACAGCATGGACGACCAGATTACCTTCGCGTTCACCGACCCGCTTGTCATTCCGGCTTTCGCCTTTCCTGTCTTCACGCGCGATCGGCAGTCTGACGTCACCGCCACATCGGTTTATTTTCAGGATCAGATCGATATCGGATCGCTCATAAAAATCATCGGCGGCGTGCGCTATGACCGCTTCGAGATTGACGCCGTCGATCAGATTGCCATTGCCGGCGGCGGCGCCGGGCTGACATCGCGCAGCGATGAGAAATGGTCGCCGCGCGTTGGCGTCATCTTCAAGCCGATTGAGTCCGCTTCGCTTTACGCCAGCTATTCAAAATCCTTCCTGCCGCGGTCAGGCGATCAGTTCCTGTCGCTCAGCCTCTCAAGCGCAACGCTGGCGCCGGAATCTTTTGAAAACTATGAAATCGGCGCCAAATGGGACATAGCCGACACGCTTTCCGTGACCGCCGCGATCTTCCAGCTCGACCGGGAAAACGGGTTGACGGCGGACCCCAGCGATCCGGGCAACGCCATTACCGTCGGCAGCCGCACGCGCGGATTTGAGTTACAGTTTGTCGGCGAAGTAATGCCGGGCTGGAGCATCAACGCCGGCTACAGCTATCTCGACGGCGATGAGCGGGGCCGCGTCGTCGCCGGCGCGCTCGCCAACCGCACCCTCGCCCAGGTTCCCGAACATATGTTCTCGCTCTGGAACCGTTACGCCGTCACCTCCCGCTTTGCCCTTGGGCTCGGCCTGACACATCAGTCTTCGCAATTTGCATCGATCGGCAACTCGGTCGAACTGCCCGGCTTCACCCGCGTTGACGCCGCCGCTTTTTACGAACTTTCCGATAACCTCGAATTACAGGTCAATGTCGAAAACCTGTTCGATACGGACTATTTCCCCGCAGCGCACAATGACAACAACATTTCCACGGGCGAACCGTTGAACGCACGCTTCACAGTGCGCGCGAAGTTTTAACCCTCAAACCGGGGCGCGGTGGTATACGCCGCCGCGCACCGGCGCCGGGGCGCGGGTCGTTTTCAGATAGGTAAGCGGCAGTTTTTTGAGGCTTCGCACCGCAAGAAACGCAAAACTCTCCGCCGCCAGAAAATCGCCGCGCCAGCCGGCGTCCTCAGCCGTCGCGATCTCCGCTTCCAGCCGGTCGCCGAGCATCGCCATCACGCCGTCGCGTGTACGCCCCTCACCGCAGACGATATAGCCACCCGGCGGCTCCCCTAAAAAAGACTCCGAGCGCGCAATCGCCCCGGCAATCAATCCGGCGATTGTCGCGCGGGCGTCCGCCGGCTCGGCTTTCAACAGCATATCGAGCTTGAACGCATAGCCGTCGAGTGATTTTGGCGGCGGTCGCCGGAAATAGGGATTGAGGAGCAGCATCGAAAGCGCTTCCTCGTCGACCGCGCCCAGCCGGCTCGGGTCGTCGTCTTTGCGCAGACCCGTCCAGTCATCCAGCAGCAAAAGCCCCGGCCCCGCATCATAGGCGAGCAAGTCGCCGGCGGTTGCATTCTCCGGAATATAGGTGATGCGCGCCGCCGCCGCTTCGAGCGTTAACACCCCGACAGCACACACCGGACGGTCCGCCATCGAGGCGATCAAAGCGCGATGAAACACCGGCGCCAAAGGCGCGCCGCAGCCGCCCGCAGCGATATCGGCGGCGCAGAAATCGGAAACCACGTCCATTCGGGTTTCTTCGGAAACGGTTTTACCATCGCCGATACGCCAGCTCAGCCCCACGGCGCCGTCGGAAGGCGGGCGATGCAGCAATCTGTGTCCGGCAAGACCGATAATATCGACGTCCTTGCGGGCGATCTTTTCACGTTCCAGAAAATTCTCGACCGCGCCGATATAGGCGCTGGTGATTTCGCCGCCGGCCTTGCCAATGTCAGCGGCGCCTTCGCGCCCCTCGCGCGCCGCCGATATCGCGCGACGCAGCAGTATTTTCAGCTCGCGACGGAAGGGAATGTGCAGCGACGGGCCCGACGCAACGAACTCATCGCCGTCGGTTTCAATCAGCGCCACGTCGATGCCGGAAAGATCCTCGCGGCTCGAAACGCCAATGGATGTGAGTGCGCCGGACATGACTTACCGCAAAAGCTTTAAATCTGGCGGGAAAAATCGGCTGCTTCTCGCCCGGGGTCAAATGACCGGCGCAATATTCATCGCGCGACGAACCGGAAAGTTTGGATTGTTGCGCGGCCCGTGCTAACGCGCGTCGCTTAAGCCAGATCTAAAGACCCAGACACAAAACCAATGACTTACAAATCCGACTTCCTGAATGTCCTCGATGAACGCGGCTTCATCGCCCAGGGAACAAATATCGACGGCCTTGACGCGGCCTGCGCCGAGGGCGTCGTCACCGGCTATATCGGCTTTGACGCCACGGCCCCGTCGCTTCACGCAGGAAGCCTGATCCAGATCATGATGCTCTACTGGCTGCAACAGAGCGGCCACCGGCCATTGCCGCTGATGGGCGGCGGCACCACCAAGGTTGGCGATCCCACGGGCAAGGACGAACAGCGCAAGCTCCTCACCGATGCCGGCATTCAATCGAATATCGACGGCATCAAAGGGGTATTTGAGAAATTCCTGACCTTCGGCGACGGCCCCACCGATGCGGTGATGGTCAATAATGACGACTGGCTGTCAAAGCTCGGCTATGTGGAATTCCTGCGCGATTACGGGGTTCACTTCACAATCAACCGTATGCTGACTTTTGATAGCGTAAAACTGCGGCTTGAGCGCGAAAGCCCGATGACCTTTCTTGAGTTCAACTACATGCTCATGCAGGCATACGACTTCCACGCGCTATATAATCGCTATGGCTGCACGCTACAGCTTGGCGGCACGGATCAATGGGGCAATATCGTCAACGGCGTCGAACTATGCCGGCGCAAGGACGGCATAGTTCGACGCCGTTGACGATATTGCCCCATTGATCCGTGCCGCCAAGCTGTAGCGTGCAGCCATAGCGATTATATAG